>PWXV01000009.1 GCA_003568415.1 Ignavibacteriales bacterium | reverse complement strand
TTGTAACGTGGTTACACTGCGGAACGATCTTTGCTGAAAACAATGTTGAGCGAGTTGATCCGGAAACGTTTTCCTATGATGAGCGACTGCAATATGTCGTTTCATATCTCGGTATTCGTATCGGAACGGTTGAAATTCTCAACCGGCATAATCCAAACGATACCGGTACTATCAACGAGACAATTATTTCTATGCAAACGTTTTCGGGAGTTCCGTTTTTATCTGTTTATACTGAATTCTTCAGCAAACGCGGTGAAGACGGGTATTTTACAACTTCGGCGACATTTGATCGAAAACGAAATGAATGGGCGTATTATTATGCTACCCGTGATACCAATTCCACCACAATCATTGTCGATAGGGGATATAAGGACCGAGAAGATGGATCAATGTCGGATGTTGAGATAGATACTCTTAATCCTGAAAAATATGTCCACGATGCATTAACATTTATTTCTATTCTGCGTGATTCGGCACACACAGAAAATTACTATGAGCTTGATATGCTTATCGACCGGGAAATTCAAACACTGCGCGTCGAACCACCGGGTGGAAGAGAAAAAATCGATGTACGTGCTTTTAATGAGGAAAGAGAAGCATTTCATACTTCAGGTGTTTTGGAGTTTGAGGGGATTCACGGTTTGAGCCGAAGATACCAAACGTGGATTAGTACGGATGACCGGCGCATACCAGTAAAAGCCCGCGTGCGTATTGCCATCGGTTCGGTAAAGATTAGACTCGAGGAATATGAATACATCAGATAATATTCTCTACATACCGTTTGTAAAAATGTCGGCTGCAGGTAATGATTTTGTTCTTGTTGATGACGTACAGTTATCACTACAGCATAAAAATTATGATATGCTCGCCCGTGCAATCTGTGACCGGCATTACGGTGTTGGGGCAGACGGTCTTCTCATATACAAACAGCATCACCCGCAGGCATTTGAAATGGATTATTATAACGCCGATGGCTCGACAGGTGGTATGTGTGGTAACGGGGCGCGTTGTATTTCAGCATACTATTTTGATGTATATGGCAAGGATAATCAATCAGTCGAGTTTATGGCATTCGGGCATCTCTATAAAGCAATTAGGGATAAGAGAAAGATTTTAGTGCATATGAGAGATCCATCGCACTTGATAACGGACCTTACCATTACTGTGGACGGAAAGGAATTGGGTTGTAATTTTATCGATACCGGTGCACCGCACGTTGTTGTATTTTTTGATGAATTGCAAAAACATTATCCTGCATTCAAATTCGGAGAATTTGATATAAAAAATCTCGGAAGCAGTATTCGCCGCCATGAAGCCTTCCGCCCGCTTGGAACAAATGTGAATTTTGTTCAACCATTATCGGGAAACGACATTCAAATAAGAACGTACGAGCGGGGTGTGGAAGGAGAGACACTTGCCTGTGGCACCGGAGCTATAGCATCTGCAGTAGTGAGTGCTTTACACATCCGTACTAAACCGCCTTTATTCGTTCATACGAAAAGCGGTGAAATTCTTGACGTGCAATTCTCGCATGATGACAAATATAAAAATTTTTCCGATATTACGTTGTCCGGTTCTTGGCGATATCATTTTACCGGTATCGCATATTTTGACTTAAATGATAAAAATAAAACCGGTGCCATACAAATACCTGATACCCATATGCAAATGATACGTTCACGAAGTACTAAAATGGATTGGTAATGCGAACATATACATTTATTATTAATCCGATTGCGGGAAAGGGTAAAGGTCGAAAATTACTCAAGACTCTCGACCGCGAAATACATACACATTTTCCGGAATCGGAGATTCTCATTACGCAGCATCGTTTGCATGCTTTTGAACTTGCAAAGGAAAGAAAAGATAATCAGGATCAAATTGTTATTGCGGTGGGCGGAGATGGAACAGTGAATGAGGTATCTAACGGACTAATCGGCGGTAATGCATTGATGAGCGTCATCCCGATCGGATCAGGCAATGACTTCGTAAAAATGTTTAATATTCCCACCGATATTGAGAAAGCAATTGATAAAATAAAGAATGGCAGTGTACGGAATTCGGATGCAGGAACGGTAACTATTGAATCCTCCGACGGCAGTAAACTTACACGCTATTTTATCAACGGTATCGGGATTGGTTTCGATGCGGCCGTCGCTCATCAAACCACAAAATTTAAACATTTACGGGGTGTAAGTTTATACGCATTTTCAGTAGCCGTAATTCTTTTTAAATATAAAACTCCAAATCTTATGTTATCGATGAACGGTGCAAATATGAACGGAGAGCATTTTCTGATTGCTATCGGGAACGGAAAGTGTGCCGGAGGCGGATTTTATCTCACACCGGATGCTGAAATTGATGACGGATTACTGGATGTATGTTATATCGATAATGTAACGATTCCACAGGTCATGAAGATATTCCCGAGCGTTATGAAAGGAAAGCATAAAAAACATAATAAAGTTCATTTTGGAAGAACAGATGCTCTTCGTGTCGAATCACAGCAAGAAATTATGGTGCACGCAGACGGGGAGGTGCTTGCAACTAAAGCTAAAAACATCGATATCAAGGTTTCGCCGAATGCATTACAGGTTATCGCGTAAGTGAAGGAACATAACCCGCCATCGCTCTGTTAAAAACAAATAGGTAAACGTTAGTATAAAATGGTATGCAGAAGAAAACCAACAGGCGTACTGTATTAAACCGAATTATATATCTATGGGCAGCAGTAACCTCTGTACCCATTATCTCGTCAATTATTCAGTTTATATTTCCTCCAGCCCGTGCATTTGTTGGCTCGAAGGTCATCGGGACAGTCGATGAAATGGAGCCAAACACCGGAAAAGTTGTTCAACTCGGCGAACGGCCGGTCATCGTTATTACGACTGAAGCAGGGGAGACAATTGCTTACGGAGCGAACTGCACCCACCTTGGTTGTGTGGTTCGGTTTCGTGAACAGCAGGGTGATATTTATTGTGCCTGCCACGGAAGTGTTTTCAACCTCGATGGTCATCCGGTGTCAGGACCGGCAAACCGACCGCTTGAAGAGATTCCAATAAAGATCGACAACGACCAAATATCCATTACGACAACTTGAGGTATAGCACAGGAATGTTTAAAATAACCCGAGATGCCATAATCATTTGGTTTCGCAATAGATTCCCGGTTGATACACTTGCCCGGCATTTGAAGACAAAACAGGTACCACAGCATCGCCATTCAATCTGGTATTATTTCGGCGGGTTGACCCTCTTTTTCTTTATCGTACAATTTGTCACCGGAATATTATTAATGTTTTATTACAGGCCAACACCGGATCACGCATATGAGAGCATTCTTTTTATCATGCATGAGGTTCGTTTTGGCTGGGTTATCAGATCGATACATAGCTGGGCTGCAAATTTAATGATTGCAACCTTATTTATACATCTGATCAGTGTGTTCTATATGCAGGCATATCGACCTCCCCGGGAGCTTATGTGGATATCGGGTGTGATATTATTGGGACTGGTGCTGGGATTTGGTTTTACCGGTTATCTCTTACCCTGGGATGAGATGGCTTTTTATGCTACCCAAATAGGGACCGAGATACCGAGATCAATCCCGGTTATTGGAGAATCAATTATGATATTGTTGCGGGGAGGACGGGAGATCGGTTCTGCGACGCTCACGCGGATGTATGCTCTGCACGTGGTAGTTTTACCGCTCATTACCTTGTTTCTGGTTGGATTGCACCTGTTTTTGAATCAATATTACGGCGTGAGTAGACCGGTAAAAGTGAAAAAGAAGAAAGAACCGATCAAATTCTTTCCTAATTTTATGCTCCGTGATATTCGAGCCTGGCTTGGAGCAATGCTGGTATTACTATCAATCGCAATGCTTTCTCCCTGGGGACTCGGTGAAGAGGCGGATTTACTGAAGCCAGCACCTGAAGGTATAAAACCCGAATGGTATTTTTTGCCTTTGTATCAAACATTGAAGATTGTACCTTCACGAATATGGTATTTTGACGGTGAAGCACTTGTTAACATTATATTCTTACTGGGCGGACTTTTACTCGTTGCACTTCCGTTTATCGACCGGAAATCCCGAAATGATGAAAATAATATGTTTATTAAAATTATTGGCACGATTGTCTTAATTTACTTGATTATATTGACTATAATTGCATATATAGATTGAGTTTATGGTGAATTATCTAGTATACATTTTAATAATGTTTTTATCTGAATCAAATCAGGTAGCTATTGAATTACCGGCACTACAAGAACGTATCAATAAGTTGTTAATTGTCGGTGTTCTAATATTAGGTTTGATAATGTTATTATCTCTGAAGATATATCAGATAGAAAATCTGGAGGGAGGGGAAGAAAATGAATAGATGGCAAAAAAGTGTGAAAATTTAAACAATGCACAACTTAACATAATATATATTATGCGTCATCTTTCTCTTCTGAGTAATTGCTTGCGTTCACGGTACAACTGCCCGATTGTTGCCCCCAGTAAAAACACAATTGACGAATAATATAACCACAACGCTGTTGCTGCAAGTATTGTAAGTGCACCATAAATTCGAGTGATATTACCAAAGTTTGTCAGATATAATCCAAAGACATACTTTGCTATTTCCCATAATAATGCTGATATCGTAGACGCAACCACCAGGACATCAAACGGTAACCGGACAAATGGCAGAAATCTGTATAGAACAAGAAACATTGTCCATGTAAATATAAATCCAATAATAATTGGCAGCGATCCCGGTATCCATACAGCTTCCAGTATTTCAATATGATCGAAGACGAGTTGCTTGACAATATAGACAATTGTGCTCCCGAACAACGCTACTAAAAATAGAACACCCATTATGACCAGCACCTGAAAGTCACGTAATTTCTGGATAAAAATATTCTTTGTAATGGTAACTTTGAATATCTCGTTTAGTATCGTACGGGCGGCGCCAAACAGGAATGTCGCTATCCAGAGCACACCTACAATGCCTATAATACCTGCCGTTTGGCGATAATCTACAAGGTCATCAAGACGGGTTTGAATTTCTTCCCGTATTTGATCCTCATAGCCGGGTAATAGAATAAACTGCGTCAGTGCCTCTTCGACAATCTCCATCGATTCTTCAGTTGATAGGAAAAACCCGAACGCCGAGAACATTAATAACGACCACGGGATCAGACATAGCATTATTCCAAATGCGAGACTTGCACCATGGATCATCAGATGTTCCGAAGTAAAGCGTTCTGAAATACCAACCAGATAATATTTTAACGCCAAGAAAAACCTTCTCAGCCGGGGATCTATGATGAATATTTTCACTGTTCTGTGTTTATTATTTGTTTGCTTTCAGCACGTTCCATAATTTCTCTGATACCCGAGTAATATCGATCGGATAATACAGAAGACTTAATCTTGATGGTATCATTGATTAGTAATTCATCACCACCAACAACACCAATCTCTTGCAATACTATACTTGAATAATTCTCATATAACTTATTTAATTTATTCAGATTATGTGCTTTCACTGAAATTATAATCCTGGATTGATCTTCTGAAAATAACAGTGCATCCTGACGGAGTGTTGCTGAGATATTGACTGTTGCCCCGATAGATCTGGCATTCCCCGTAATGCAACACTCTGCAAGCGCGACCGCCAATCCTCCTTCTGTAATATCGTGAGCGGACTGGATCAACCCTTCCTGTATTGCCTGTAAAACAAAATCATGCAGTAATTTTTCTTTTTGCAGGTCAATCGGTGGTGCATCCCCTGTAATAGTTTTATGTATTAAGGCAAGATATTCAGAGCCGCCTAAATGCCCTTTAGTTAATTCTCCGGCGATGAAGATTTTATCTCCTTCATTAACAAATCCCGATTGCGTCACGTATGACATATCATCAATAACACCAAGCATCCCGATTACCGGGGTTGGATAAACCCGTTCGGTGGGACTTTCATTATAAAAACTAACGTTCCCTCCTGTTACCGGTGTGTTAAAAACAGTACAGGCATCACGCATACCGGCAATTGCCTCGGAGAATTGATAATATATTTCAGGATCATAAGGGTTGCCGAAGTTCAGGCAATTTGTTATTGCAACCGGAGTAGCACCGGAGCATACTACATTTCGGGCTGATTCAGCAACTGCAATTTGTGCACCTCGTCGTGGATTGAGATATACATACCTGCCATTACAATCGGTTGATACTGCAATTGCTTTATTGGTTTTCTTCACCCGTACAACTGCTGCATCGGAACCAGGGCCTACGATCGTATTAGTCTGCACCATTGAATCGTATTGATCATATACCCACTGTTTGCTTGCAATGTTCGGTGTCCCGAGCAGATCGACCAAAACGTCATTATAATCCGATGGTTCTTTGTAGTTATCTAAATGTATCGTATTCAATTTATCAAGATACTTTGGTCGACTTGTCTCACGTTTGTAAACCGGAGCATCACCTCCAAGTACAAGCGAACTTGCCGGCATACTTGCTTTTAAATCATTGTCTTTCCAGATATGCAAATACTGGTCGTCTGTTACCGTTCCGATTGTAACAGCGTGTAAATCCCATTTGTTAAAGATATCTGTGACACGGTCCTCATATCCTTTTTTTACAACCATGAGCATCCGTTCCTGTGATTCAGAGAGCAGAATTTCATATGCAGTCATTTCCTCCTCTCTTGTCGGTACAAGGTCGAGATTTATATCCATTCCGGATCCCCCTCGAAAACTCATTTCAGATGTTGAACAAATGATTCCGGCGGCGCCCATATCCTGTATACCTATCAGGTAGTTAGCTTTGATAACCTCAAGTGTTGCTTCTAATAATAATTTCTCCGTAAAGGGATCCCCGACCTGTACTGACGGCCTTTTACTTTCAGATTCTTCACTTAAATCTTCAGATGCAAAAGTCGCTCCGTGGATCCCGTCTCTTCCGGTTGCCGAACCAACGATCATTACCGGATTACCTACCCCCTTTGCAACTGCTGAAGCTATCCGACTATGGCGGACGACCCCAACCGCCATTGCATTAACAAGTGGATTGTCAGTATACGATTTATCAAAGTAAACCTCGCCTCCAACAGTTGGTACACCGAAACAATTTCCGTAATCTCCGATTCCTTTAACCACATTACGAAACAGATATTTTACTCTCGGATTGCCGAGATCGCCAAAGCGAAGAGAATTCAATGCTGCTACAGGCCGTGCTCCCATGGTAAAGATGTCACGAAGAATTCCCCCCACACCGGTTGCAGCCCCCTGATATGGTTCAATAGCTGATGGGTGGTTATGGCTCTCGATTTTAAAGGCGATTGCATGGCCGTTACCGATGTCAACCAAACCCGCATTCTCCTCCCCTGCTTCGACAAGCAGATGTTTCCCCGTTTTCGGGAGTGTTTTTAATAATGCAATTGAATTTTTGTAGCTGCAGTGTTCACTCCACATAACGCTGAAACATCCGAGCTCAGTGAAATTCGGTTGCCTGCCAAGAAGTTCAAAAATACGGTTATATTCCCACTCTGTCAGACCATGCTCTTTTGCAAGCTCAAGTGTTACTTCAGGTTCCTGATTAATTTTAATATCTTTCATATCTTTATGTGTATTTTGTTGCAATAATTTCCAGTAGTAATGTACGAAATCAAAGAAGAAATAAAAAGCCCGGAGGATAATCAAACGTTCTCGCTCCGGGCGATAAAAAATAGAAGTATTTTAACAGCAATTAATATGTATAAAGTTTGAGGACGGAAGAAAACACAGATGGATCTATTTCCGTTAATTTACGAAATGACATCGATACCCCATCTTCTGCTATTTTAATGCTTGGAGGTATTGTTCCAACTTGAATTTGCGGTATATTCGCTCCGAATTTCTGATTGATAACAGAAATAAATTCATTGGCAATGATTGCCTGTCCCCGTGATGACGGATGCACTCCATCGAGGCTGAATAATCCGCCCGTGACAAATTCTGTTGTAAGGGTAAGCTCACCCAATGGATAACCATCCTGTCCAATTTGATTGAATGCAGCATGGATGTCAACAAGTCCAAAGCCATGAGTGTCGGCAATGTTTGCAATAATAGCATTAAAAGATTGTATGACATCACTGGCAAACTCCTGCTCATCCACGGTCAAAACGACATGGTCCGGTAATGGTTCATTGTTACCTCCAAGTTGAGCCGGTATCCCATATCCCTGATTGATATATTCAAGTGCAGTTAATAATACCTTGTCTCCGGGAGATACTCCGATGAAAAATATCGGATTCCCGTCCGGGTCGGTAATCGGTTGATTAGTAGCAGGGTCAACGATTACCGGTGGTACAGTATTAACGAATGGAATAATATTGATATCCGGAATATTCGCAATAACTACGGGTACGTTTGCCTGTGATAGTACACCGGCAATTTCTGAATAAATTGCAGCAAATAAATTGGTGTTTTGGGCTGTCGGAACCATTTGCGTTCCACCACTGGCGACATATCCAAGTATATCGCTGTTGCCTGTCCACAATGTAAGTAATGTTGGTTGTAAATTTAAAGCCTGAGCAAGAATCGATTGGCCAAACATTTGATCCCGTAATATAAAAGCAAAAAACGGATTTTCCCTTTGTTCGGACTTCACGGTAAAATCTTGTTCGTCAACCACATCAAATAGTATCGATCCGGGAATTCCAAGATTATTAAACGGGCGTTCGAGTTGCGCATTAACCGGGAGACTTATATTTGGTGGATCTGTCACGATTGTAAATGGGTCGAGGTTTGCAACACGCATTCTTCCCGGTAGACCCGGGTTTTCAAATATAGGCTGTTCGAATTCTTCGATCATCATTTGTTCGGCAAGAAGCGCGGGATAGCTGTATTGTTGTCCAGTTTCATACAAGGCGTTATTTTTTAAACCTGCTGTCAAACTGTTACCAATTGCAACATAGGATGAAGTATCAAGTTCACCAGGATCAAGTGATGGCGGGTCCAGCTCACTATAATCTTCGCAGCCAATGAAGGCGAGAAGTAAGATAAGTACGCTGCCTGTTAGTTTCTTAAAATTAATCATCGTAGCATCCTCTTTGTATAGTAATTTCAAATTCATTTAGAGATTGAAACGGAAATTTAATGAAAGCAGATTTGCTGATGAATTGTAGCGTCCGTTCAGCGGAGCACCCGGTGCAAATTCAATCTCAGAGTTTTCAATGGTTCGTTCTACAAATCGCAGAAACATATAACCGATATCCACACCGAATGAACTCGTAAAATCATATCCCGCACCTATAGTGAAACCGTGCCGGTCAGAGTCGGGTAGCCGGGGGGTTAAATACTCATCGGGTGTAGGATTAGAATCGAATAGATATCCTGCCCTGAGCGCGATATCATCGTTCATCAGATATTCCAAACCAAACCGCACAATATAACCGTCGGAATAATTAAATACAAGCTCCTGGGTTGCTGCTCCGTCATCAAATTCTATTTGAATTCGTTCAACAGCTTCCCAGAATATATACTGATAGCCGAAGCTTATTATAAAATTCTCTATACCTTTAAATGCAATACCGGCATGTAAATTGGCCGGTAATTTCACCGACGTGCTGACGTCCTCACCGGGCAGTGCATCGGTTAATATAACCGGGACATTGTCATATTCTGCATCACCATCGAGATCGACCTCGGCGCTGCTACGATACGCCAGACCGATGGTGACATTTGGATCGGGTGTCAAATAAACGCCCAAATTCCACCCATAACCCGTTCCGGATCCGGAAAGTGTGGCTGTACCTTCCCCGGCAAAAGGTGCAAAAGACAGTGCCTGGGTTAACTCTACCCTACCGATAACATAGTTCAAACCGGCACCAACGCCGATGTAATCATTAATTTGATAGGCAACAGTAGGATTGATGGAAAAAGTTTGCAGCGTACTTTGTATTCCCACGAACCTGCCTACCCAATCAGATGGCCACTCGGTACCGAGACCGTATGGATTAAAAACACCTATTCCAAATGAGAGTCGACTCGGCAGCGTATGCGAAGCATAGAGTGCAGATGGATAGAAAACACCCCGTTCAATTGATGTTTCGTCAACTGAAGGAGCCGGTCCGCGGAACTTTGCATCCGGAAATATCAATGTCGAACCAAAAACAATGCTTGTACCGTCGATATATCCTAACGCGCCCGGATTAAAATATATTGCAGATGCATCATTCAGGGTAGCAAATATTGCACCTGCCATAGCTGTACCGCGAGCACCATGTTCATTTACCTGAAAGCCACCTGGTATTGCAGGCAGGGTAATGATCAAAAGGCTCAGTAAAGTGATTATAGTTGATCGAAAGGTTTTCAAATCTACCTCCCTTTAATATGAGTGGATTTTATTGCTGAATGTTGAAAATTAAGTGATAACATAAATTTTACGACAATTTTTGTTAAAAAACAATAATATTAAGATGTTATGGTAATTAATTTTTGACCCTTTTCTACTGCTTGACCGGTTTTAATATGAATTGATTGAACCGTCCCATGTACTATCGATCGAATCTCATTCTCCATTTTCATGGCTTCGAGAACTACGAGCGGTTGGTTTTCCTGTACCGTCTCCCCTTCAGCAACGGATATATCGGTAACCATACCGGGCATTGGTGCGGTCATTTCTATCGGACCATCGGTCCCTGCTGTATCGGCAATAAAATCACGAAGCCGTTTACTTCGTTCATCTTCAACGGTGCAATGATACTCTTTACCGTTAATGCTGACTATAAACGAGCCATTCCCTTTACGTTCAAGGGTAAGACTATGTGATCTGCCATTAATTAAAAGAGAATAACGGTTTTTGTCTATCTCAATTAGATCTATCGTATAACCGGGTTTCCCCTGCACAATTATTTCATTATTACGGTTGATTTGAACATCAATCTCAGTACCGTTTATTTGTATGGTATAGGTAGTTGTACCGGTCATTTGATTAATCGCGTGTACGTTCTTGATATTTCCATTTGTTAATTTGTCCCGGTTGACTTGCTGTAACAATGGGTTGTTTTTTCTGTCGATGCACCATTGTAGCCGCTGCAATTGCAACTGCAGTTTGTTCATCATTGTTTGGTGTGCGGAGCACTTCCGGATCGAAATGTTCGCTCATAAAATGTGTTGTGTAACTTCCATCAATAAATCGTGGATGGCGAAGAATATGAATACAGGCAGGAATATTTGTAATAACGCCCTGGATGAGATATTCATGGAGCGCGCGATCCATTCGGCGCAAAGCTTCTTCACGGGTCCGGCCCCAGGCAAGTAATTTCGATACCATCGGATCATAATGTACAGATATCTCATTGCCCTGTTGTATTCCCCGGTCTTCACGAATACCGGGTCCCGACGGCCCCTGCAAACGTTCCACCGTTCCTATTGAGGGCAGGAAATTATTCAGGGGGTCTTCTGCATATATCCGGCACTCGATCGCATGGCCGTTTCGCTGTATATCGTTTTGTGAAAATGATAGCGGTTTGCCTGATGCAATCGCTATTTGTTCTTTCACAATATCGATGCCTGTGATCAGTTCCGTCACGGGATGTTCTACCTGAACACGGGTATTCATTTCGAGAAAATAAAAGTTTTTTTCCCCATCGAATAAAAACTCGATGGTACCGGCATTCACATAATTACACGCTTGCGCGGCTTTTACAGCGGCTTTGCCCATTCCATCACGAATAGTATCGTCGATTGCGAGTGAGGGTGCTTCTTCAATAATCTTTTGATGGCGTCTCTGTATCGAACATTCACGTTCTCCCAGGTGTACATAGTTACCGTGTGAATCTGCAAGTACCTGAATTTCAATATGCTTGGGCGATTGAACGAATTTTTCGATATATATACGGTCATCGTCGAATGCCGACCGTGCCTCGTTTTGAGCAGATTTGAATGCACCCTGTAAATCCTGACTTGATTCTACAATGCGCATTCCTTTTCCGCCGCCACCACCTGCAGCTTTCACCAAGACCGGAAAACCTATCTCCTCCGAAATTTTGTGAGCTTCGGATACACTTGCTAATGGTTTGACCGTTCCGGCAACAATCGGAACACCGGCCTCTTCCATGATCTTTCGTGCGGTTGTTTTGTCACCCATCTTTTCGATTGCTGATGCAGGAGGACCGATAAAAATTAAACCTGCTTCTATAACCTTTCGGGCAAAAGTTGGATTCTCGGATAAAAATCCGTAACCGGGATGAATTGCTTCAACGTTGGCTTTTTTTGCAATCTCTATGAGTTTATCCCCGACGAGGTAACTTTGTGCTGACGGTGCTGGCCCGATGTGATAGGCTTCATCGGCATACAATACATGTGGTGATGTTCGGTCTATATCGGAGAAAACAACGACCGAGCGAATACCTAATTCCTGGCAAGCTCGGATAATTCGCACCGCAATCTCACCACGATTTGCGATAAGCAGAGAAGTAATTTCCTGTTTCATCGATCTTCTTGTTTTAATTCAACGACGGTTACCCCGCTCCCTCCTTCATTCCAGTTGCCGAGTCGTGAAATATGAACAGCAGGATGTTTTTTTAGAAACTCATGGATACGTTTTCGTAGTGCTCCGGTACCCTTGCCGTGGATGATCTCAACTTCTTTGTAACCTGCAAGCACGGCACGGTCCAGAAATGAATCTACTGCACTTTGTGCTTCATCACCGGTTAATCCCCGAACATCGACAGACCGGGGGTATAAATCTTCACTTACCGTTGTAGCTGTGTGAGCATATTCTTTTTTCCGGTTTACACGATGTGATGTTTTACGCAACTGCCCGCGGTGCACGCGCATTTTTACCGAACCGAATAAAACCTGTGTATATCCTTCATCATCGACCGGCGCCAGCACTTCCCCTTCTTCCTGACCACCACCCAGCACAACGTAATCACCCTGCTGTAATGGTTCTGATGGAGTTTCCGGTTGCTTCTCTTCCTGTGCTTCGACACGCTGTTTTTCAACTTGCTTTTTAAATGTTTTTATTTCTTCCCGCCACTTTCGAGTTACATGGGTGTCAGCTTCGGACTCACGGATCTCTTTTACTGCCTGTTCGATAATGGCATTTGCACGGGCTACAATTCTTTTTGCATCCTCTGCAGCGTCTCGTTTTAACTTCTTCATTTCACGTGTTAATGTATTTAATTTATTCTCGTATTCTCCCGTCAATTGCTCCAGCCGTTTCTTTTCCGAGGATAGCTCGCGTAGCTGAGCCCGGTAGCGTTGGCTTTGTTGTTCAAGCTCGATGAGTAATTGTTCTATTTTGGATTTTGTCGTACCAAGAAAGGTGCGGGCTTGTGTTATCAATTCTTCTGGAAATTGCAATCGCTGTGCGATCTCCAATGCATAGCTGCTACCGGGAATACCTTCGGTAAATCTATATGTAGGGGTGAGTTGTTCCTGATCGAATTCCATTGCACCGTTTTCAATACCCGGTTCCTGATATGCAAATGCTTTTAAATCACCATGATGTGTTGTCGCAATGGTAAGTGTATTTTTCTCGGTAAGATATTTGAGTATAGATGCGGCAATTGCACTTCCTTCTACGGGATCTGTACCAGCGCCGATTTCATCGACTAATACAAGTGACGTGTCATTGACTCCGTCCAATATCTTTTTTAATGTCATAAGGTGTGAGGAAAATGTACTGAGGTCTTGCTCGACAGATTGCTCATCTCCCATCGAAACAAAAATATTTTCAAATACCGGAAGCTCAGTTTCATCCGAGGCAGGTATATGTAATCCCGACTGATACATTAAACACATCAACCCGATGGTTTGCATTGCAACACTTTTACCGCCTGCATTCGGGCCGGTTATAATGAGAGTTGTAAATGAATCACCTAGTGATAAGATCAGCGGAACCACTTCATCCCGTCTGTGATGCATAAGTAAAATCGGGTGCCGTCCGTCAACGAGTTTTATCCTGTTCGATGCACTTTCACGCGGGGTCACACCAATAATCTCGATAGAATATTGAGCTTTTGCAAAGATAAAGTCTATTTCAGTTAAGACATGCACAGTGGCTAAAATCTGCTCTTTCTTTTCTGCGATTTTTTCGGTGATGGTGCGCAGGATTCGCTGTATTTCGCGTTGTTCACGTATCTGATAGTCGCGCATTTCATTGTTTATATCAAGTGTCTCGGCCGGCTCAATGAATACCGTTGCACCGCTTGCACTTGAGCTGTGGATAAAACCAGGTACCTGGTGTTTGTATTCAACTTTCACCGGCAGCACCATTCTCCCGTCGCGGGTAGTTATTAACTCTTCCTGGGCCATTCCTTCTGTTGAAAGTGTTCTCAGTATCCTTTCAAGGCGTTTCCTGAGAGTTTCAGAAACACTGCGAATAGTTTGTCTGATTTTTTGTAAATCCTGACTTGCGCTATCCTTTATGTCTCCGTCTTCATTAATAATGCTGTCAATGTGATGTTCAAGAACTTTGTCTGCAATTAGTCCGTCGGCAAGCGTTGCAAGATTTGCGTATGTTTGCTCTCTTTTTTTCAGATATCCCCTGAGGTCCCGCGACGTTCGTAACGTCAGCAACGTGCGAAGCAATTGTTTCCCATTCAGCATGTTTCCTTCAATTGCAGCACGATGAATATCGGTACGGATATCGTGGATGTTGTGGAGAGGTACTGGATCATCGAATTCGAGCATTGATTTCATCTCATTCAAAACAGCGTGTGCATGCCGGATATCTGATTGTGATGCGATGGGTCTGCATTGTTCGATACGCTCTTTACCGAGATCCGATTGTGCATATCGTTGGACACGCTGCAGAATGACTGAAAATCTAAGTTTTTCTATTGCCTGTGAATACACTGTATCTCGTATCTTTTTAAGTTACTTTGTTTGATATATTTACTTCATCAATAAAAATTTCAAAAAAGTCTCTCACCTGCGGAACGAAGATGTATAATGCCTCGAATACAAAGGGGGCGAACCCATAGATGATCGGGTAAAGGACGGAATCATTCCGGACATTTTCAGATGGTACATCAACAAGAACCAATAAATGTAAAAAAAGACTAACAATAATTGCACCTTCAACAAAGCCAAATGCAGATCCCGCCAGCCTGTCCCACATTTTATACAATTCGTTTTTCTTTCCGATAACGCGATAGAGCACATTACCCATAATCAAAACAAAAAGGAAAACGATGAGGAAAGATAAAACCGTTGAAAATGTCGAAGACCAATCGAAACTTGCCTGCAGCCAATCCGAAAAAATCGTATAAGTGTGAATTGCGGTAAAGAATGCAATAATAAGAACGATTAGCCCGAATATCTTCTTGATAAAACCCTCGAAGAAACCGGAAAAAACAAATAACCCTACTCCGACTGCAATAGCGATATCAGCCGTTGTCATACATTAACCGCCAAGAAGTTTTTTAACAATATTTTGTACCTCTTTACCGTCGGCACGTCCTTTGAGTTCCGGCATAACCGAAGACATTACTTTTCCCATATCTTTCATAGAGGATGCACCGGTTTGTTCAATTGCGGCACGGACTTTCGATTCAATTTCTTCGGTAGAAAGTTGTGCGGGTAAATATTCCTGAATGATTTTCAGTTCATTGCTCTCTTCATCTGCACGTTCCGGTCGTCCGGCTTTGGTATATTCATCAATAGATTCACGCCGCTTTTTCGCCGCCGATGTGAGGGTTGCAAGTATTTCTTCATCTGAGAGTTCTTTTCCTTCTCCGCGAAGTGCAATTTCTCGGTCCTTCAGTGCTGCACGCAGAGACCGCAGGGTCTCGAGTTTTACTTTATCCCCGGACTTCATTGCTTGTTTGAAGTCATCGTTTATTTGTTCAATCGTATTTTTATTCATGGTTGTTTTTATACCGGAACAAAAAAAGGCAGGGTATGTCATTATATCCCTGCCTTTTAGGTTAACGAAAAAGTACACGTTTCTTGAGGGTCATTACGTGTTGTCTATTTTTACAGCTCGCATTATAATCGATGTAATGACGAATAGTTAATTCGTAATGCATCAGCTTCACGAAGCTCTTGTTGAATATCGGTAACAACACCCATCTCCGAATACCGATCGATACGCATAGAGACGATTAGATTCGGGATCTCTACCCGTTTCTGATACATAATTGAACTAATATCATGAAGTTGGACAATGTTATCGTCAATTTGGATGCGTCCATCCCGGCCGACCCAAATATAGGAAATAAGCCGCTTATTTTCTATCCGTTCAATCATGTATGCTTCCGGGAGAGTATACTCTACCTGTACATCGAACTCACGGAGTACTGTTGTCAACATAAAAAAGATCAACAACATGAAAATAATATCCGGAAGCGATGCTGTCGGTATTTCCTGCCTCGTGGTGGCTTGTTTTTTTCTAAACTTAGCTTCTTTAGCCATAAAACCACATCCCTATTATGATCAAATAATTAAAACGGTGCTTTCCATTACTCCGGTTCGGCAAGCGATATTCGCTGTGGAATTTCCCGCCGGATTTGCTCCAATTGCTCTCTTGTTACATCATCCAGTCGTACACCGAAATTCTGTCGTGCATATGCTTCACGGAGTTCATTGTATGCCATCTTTAACTGATCAATCGTATCGATGTACACATTATACGGTGTTCGTCTGTCGGTTTTAACCGAGACGATCAGTTCAGGATTGGCCCGTATCTTATCAGCAATGGTTCCGGAAATTTGCGGAACACTGATGATATCTCCGTCAAGCAGCACTTCGCCGGCTGCATTGACAAGAATGTTTGCGATGTTCTCTTCCTCCACTTCGATTTCTTCAGCATCTTCTACCGGAGGCGGTAACACAAGACCGATACCGGTATCGACATCAATCGTTGTAACAAGAAGGAAGAAAATAAGTAACAAGAAAGCGATGTCTGCCATACCCGCAAGCGGAATGGTTGCACCTTCTTTTTTCTTACGCTTTAACATGAGGGTTTCCCCCTTTCGTTACTGTTTTTTCTCCGAGCCCTTGTCTTTATCCGCACCTTTACTCTGTCCTGCAGATGCCTCAGCTCCCGCCGGTGCGATTTTCTTCCCTTGTTTTAAAAGCAAGAGTGAGTCGATCAATTCTATTGAACTTTCTTCCATCTCGATAACGAGCTTATCGATTCTGGAAACAAAATAGTTATAGAAAATCTGTAAAATAACTGCGACAACAAGTCCGAACAATGTCGTTAACAATGCAACGGATATACCGCCGGCAACAATTTCGGGTGAAATATTACGGGCTTCACGAATAGCATCGAAGGCCGAGATCATACCCTGTACTGTACCGGTAAATCCTATCATAGGTGATATTGCGATAAAGGTTGATATCCAGATAAGGTTTTTCTCCAGGAACGCCATTTCAATACCACCATAGCTGATGATAGCTTTTTCTGCCGCTTCAATACCTTCATCGGCACGAAGAAGACCTGCCTGGAACACACTTGCGACAGAACCACGATTTTGACTGCAGACTTCCAATGCAGCATCCACACCGCCTTTATCAAGCGCTTTTTTAACATCAACGAGAAACTTTCTTGTGTTGACAGTAGCTCTGCTGAGAGTCCAGATTCGTTCAAGTGAAAAGGCGAGGCCAAGAATTAAACATCCCAGAATAACATGCATAAAATGGCCGCCTTCTACATATTTTTCCTGTAACCAATTTAATGCCCCCGCATCGGCTTGAAGAAGGAAGGTGAATATGCCAAATTGATCCATTATAATGATTCCTCCTTAGGTTCGAGTTAGTTGTATATGATTTGAATTAATTAATTTATTGCCATTTTAAAAAGTAGAATAACGATTTTTTGAAAGAAAGTCAAATAAAATTATACTCCACCATATGCTTCGATTACCGTGCCGGTGACACTTTTTGCGGTATCACTACATAAAAACACTATTGTGTCTGCAAGTTGTTCCGGTGTAACCCAATTTTTCATATCCTCCGGATCCCCCCAGGATTCATTGGCGGGTGTTTTTATAATGCTTGGTGCAATTGCATTTATGGTTATACCGCTTTTTTTAAATTCACTTCCGAGCATTCTTGTGAGAAATGCTACACCCGATTTCGCCACTCCATATGCTCCGCGTTCGGCTTCGGGATAAATTCCAGGTTTGGCAGATATGTTAATGATTCGTCCGTAATCTTTATCCTTCATACGGCGAAGTGCTTCGCGGCATGTTAGAAAGCAAGCGGTGAGGTTTCGCTCCATCATCGTATTCCATTCTTCGACTGTCAGATCGGTAAATGGTTTTGTGTCCATATATCCGCCAACTGCATTGCAAAGAATAGATATATCAGAAAATTTGTCTATCGCGGTATTGAAAATGCGGGCAACATCATCCTCATTTGTAACATCACTCTGAACAGTGACGACGTTTGCCGCATCGTTCACAATGTTTTGCGGGATAGAGGATAATTTTTTATCCGACTGATAAGCTAAAACGAGTTTAACCCCTTCATTATGAAGACGTTCGGCGACAACCGGTCCGAGTCCGCCGGTCGCCCCGGTTATAATTGCAACTTTATTTTGAAGAACCATAAGTCATATTGTGATTGTGAAAAACAATTGGAAAATATAAGCTGACCAAAAACAATATGCAAGAGAAAATCTAAAAAAAATAAAAAATGTAGTCTACACATTATTATCTGACAAAGTTCTGCTGTTTATGAGCGTTCATTAGTCAGAAGATAGACTACATTTTTTTATTTACGATCTATTCAACGACCTTGAATGGTGCGGGATCAGTTACTGCATCAGCATGATCGCCATGCCAAAGTATGAATTCAACCTCGGTTTCACCTACCTCAAGACCATATATATGGACGTGGTCTCCATGGAATAATATATCTTCATCTAAGGAAATATCTATTACACCTTCCTGAGCTCCTTCCGCAATCCAGTATCTGACCTGATACTCACCCGCTTCATCGAGTTCAATTTGATCTCCATTGTGATCGTAAATTTCAACACCAAGCGAAACACGGGTTCTATCTTCCTCAGCTGATTTACTTAATTCATATATAGCATCGGCATATTCTATAAACTCCCACCCATCATCGTGTGTCCATGTTGCTATTACGGGACGAGCGGTTTGCGTACGGTCTATTATGCGTACTTCTTCCATATCACGATGACCATTGTCATGTGGATCGGTTGATCGTTCACACCCTGCTATGAAAATTACTACAGGCAAGATAAAAAACAATCCAAACATTTTTGCTGTTTTATTCATAAGTATTACCTCCCTTTATATTTGATGGATGAATGTGTATTTACTATTAAAATAATACTTGATACGATACGCTTATATTTCGACCCGGCTGCGGTGCAACATCTTTCACACGTGAAAGATGATCGCGCCAAACTTCATCGGTTGCGTTAGCAACATTAAGTGTAACTGTATGCAGCAAATTATATTGTGTCCACCGATATCCAATACCGGCATTGAGTAAGTTATAGGATGGTGTTGGATTTTGCGGTTTGATCATATCACCGTCGTTTAACGGGTCAGGAATCGGTGATGGTACTCTGTTCTGCGATGCCGCACTTGTCCACCCGATTGATCCAAAGATGTTTTTACCTTCATACCGAAGATTAATATCGCCATTGAGCGGCGGAATGAATGGTAGCGGATCGTCATCAAGTGTGCGTGTTGCATTTACGTAGCTTAGTGTTGCATCCAGAACAATATTCGATATCAACCTCCACTCAAACTTCCCTTCAGCTCCGAAAAAGAGAGCATTATCACTACGTGCCTGAAACACCGGATATCTTCTGAGCCGGGGATCAATTTCTCCGGTCGGTTCATAATAGATATAATTTGATACATAGTTATAAAACAGATTTAATTCGGTTTTCAAACGACTTACTTCACCGCGAAGAAAAAGATCTATACCGGAACCTATTTCTTCATCAAGTTCGGGGTTGCCAATATCGAATGAAAAATCTGCAAGATGTGGTCCGTCTGAATAGAGTTCTTCGATAGCCGGATTTCTGAATGCCCGTGCCGCACTGATTCCTAACTTCCATCCAGGATGAAAATCAAAGAGCAGAGCTATTGATCCTGAAAACGCGTTGAAACTACGATCGGTAACGGGGATTAAACGATCACCGCTGCGAATCGGGCTTGTATCGTACGGTTCAATGCTCGTCCAGTCATATCTGAGACCTGCCTGAAATCGTAAAGACCGCCACGCAAATTCTTCGAATGCATAGAGAGAGGCAACCGTTTCAGTAGCCGACCGTGTACCGGTAAAACCTCCAACCGATAATAAATCGCGATACCGGAAAGATATTCCGGCAGCACCCTCTGTACGAATATCTCCATTATCGTGTACGTGCCGTGCAACAAGATTGACTGAAGTTGAGAGCTGGTCGAATTCAGCACCGATAATCGGTCGTCCGGCACCTGTTTCACCTTCAATTTCTTTATGGATATAGTGAGTCAGGTGTGCATCAAATTCAATATCACTAAACCAACCGATGCCGTCATAATGAACTGCTTTGAATCGCCCAACTCTCCGGGTAAACTCCGCATCAACACCACCGGCGTGAGCACCCGGTATCAGTTCACCGTTAAATTCTCCCGGTACTCCATACTGCATTTCATACTGACGGAATGATGCTCCTGCATATCCCCAATCGGTTATCCAGCTTGCAGCAAGACTTGCATTATATCCCTGAAGATCAGATGACGGGAGCGTTCCTTGTGGTGTTCTGATATCACCGGCAGATCTTCCACTTAGCTCACCTCGCAGAGCAAACGATACGGCGGGAATGGTAACCATTCCTCCCCCACTTGCTCCACTATTGTAGGATTCTCCACGTATTGACAGGGTACCGGTTATTCTGTCAGGAATATTGCGGGGAATTTCTTCACGAATGATATTAATAACGCCGCCGAGGGCATTGCTGCCGTATAACAGTCCTGCAGGACCACGAACTACCTCCACCCTTTCAGCAGTCACCGGTTCGATAGCTACAGCGTGATCTGCAGCAGTTGTGGATAAATCACCGGTTCGCTGACCATCCTCAAGGACAAGTACCCGGTCTCCACCCATTCCGCGTATTACAGGTTGTGTTGCTGCTGCTCCGAATGATTGTTGTGATATTCCCGGTAAGTGTATCAACGTTGCCGGAAGTGTGGTTTGCATCTTTTGCTGAAGCTCACGACCACCGAGTACGCTGGTAGGTTGGTAGGTTTCAGAAACTCCGCGCTCCCGTCCTGTTCCGGTAACAACTACAGACTCAGATATTTCAAATACCGACGGTACAAGATCAATTGCAACATATATGGTGTCGTCAGCAGTAACTTCTACTTCTTTTTCGACCGGAGTGTAACCAATATGTTGCACGGTTAATGTATATCTTCTGACTGGTATATCGTCATATTGAAACGTTCCATCCTCGCGGGATATTCGATATCTCCCGGTATCTTTTAGACGGATATTTGCAAAAAGTATAGGTGCGCCGGTTTCTATATCACGAACTGTACCGTGAATTGCACCATACTCCCGTTGAAGGAATGGTGGGGATGCAGCGCTGTTATTATCTTCTCCGAAAATACCTGTCTCGGGCACCGCAAATAGTAATAATAATAATATGAAATACTTCATACGTAATGCAGTCTCATTTCTGCATTTTTTGATGCTTTATCGATCTATTGACTTAAACTGTGATTTGTAAGGTAATCTGAGAGTTAACTTAAATGAGGAGGTGACCGGGGTTCGGATAATAGTAGATATTCTTGATCAAATGTGTCGATATGAGTGTATGCGGGTAACTCATTGACAACGACAATATCCCCGATTTTACTTATTGTGCATTCACTTATTGATGAGGTAACAACCCGGGAACATTGTTGACAGTAGTTGTGATGTTCAATATCCGGATGATTGGTGTGATCATTGCAGTGATGAGCGGTTATATATACGATCTGATCGTTGTCTGAAGCATTGTAATGTGCCTCATGGGAATGAAAAGCACCTCCCATACTGATTAATAGAAGAATCGCAAGCAAGTATATTGTGCTTCGCGGCATACGACCGTATATATGAATTATTTTTAGCAAAATGTTATAAAATTTTAATATTCTATTCTGATAAAAATGTCCGGAACGTTTCGGTTCCGGACATTAAAAACTTATTTTACCGGCAGCAATCCGGCAGGTTAACATATGCTTCTTCATCACGCTTTGTCTCATTTGCGTGATAACCGGCTTTCGCTATTGCTTTTTCGATTTCCGACAATGATGTGTAATCGGCATTAAAGCTTACTGTTGCAATCTTGGTGTCAAAATTTATATTGATTCCATCCACACCCTGAACACCTGCAGCAGCTTGCTGCACATATGCTACACACATCTGACATTGAATCGTTTCGACAGCAATTGTCTCGGTTTTTTGATTTATTGCCTTGACATCTTCGGTCCGCTCCTCACCACCGCAGCCGATGAGAAATAAAAATCCAAGGACTACCGGAATTACAGCAAATGATCTCATAGACTCTCCTGAAAATATAGCGTTTTTTAAATTGGAAATAAAGAGTTACTTATCTGAGAAACACCATAAACATTTTTCGGGTTCCATAAGTTTTTGATTTTTTAGAACTTTATTTTCATACGAACTGTTTTATGCATATAAAAATAATTTACTATTGTTAAAATTTTAAGGAGAGACGGAAATGGTGACTCGAATCGGTATCGTGGTGTGTATACTGGGACTGGTAGTATCTATTTCATCCAATGCCATTAATTTGAATGGTTCTCTGGAAGTAGGAGCTGAAGCACCTGATTTTATACTTCCCTATGCCACAAAGGATGAGATTGTTTGGGATGGCATACGGTTATCCGATATTATTGGAGAATCCTTTATTGTGCTTGCATTTTACCCCGCTAACTGGAGCGGCGGTTGTACTGAACAACTTTGTTCTTATCGGGATAATTTTTCAGCATTACGGGATCTTGATGCCACAATTCTCGGTATTAGCGGCGATTATGTTTTTTCCCATCATGCCTGGGCAAAACAGGAAAATTTTCCATTCAAATTATTGAGCGATCATTTCCACGAAGTCGGAAAAATGTACAACAGTTATAATGAGGAACGTGGATTTAACACCCGAAGCGTATTTGTTATCGATAAGGACGGCCGGATTGCATACAAAGATATGGAATACAGTGTGGCCGATGACAGCGACTTTATTGCGCTGAAAGAAGCATTGCGAAATCTTCAATGAAAATGGTTGAAACTAATAGGATTTTTAATGTATATTGTAATAATCCAACCAGGACTATTACAAGTAATTGAGGGTTATTCGACATGAAACAAATTGCACTCTGGTCATTATTTGTTGTTATTACAATTGGTTTGCTAACAACCATTACTTCAACCGATCCGGTCGATTCCCCCCTTCGATTTGAGGGAGAACAACACATACAGAATGTCAGGCAATTGACCTTCGGCGGCACAAACGCCGAGGCATATTTCTCCTTCGACCAGGATCAATTGGTATTTCAATCAACACGTGACGATTTTGAATGCGATCAGATTTACACCATGGATCTTGATGGTTCTAATGTGGAACTTATCAGTACGGGGAAAGGACGAACCACCTGCGCATACTTTCTGCCGGGAGATAGTTTAATTTTATATTCTTCCACACATGCCGCATCCGATGATTGTCCCCCTCCTGTTGACCGGTCACGCGGTTATGTCTGGAAATTATATGATGAGTTCGATATTTATCTTGCACGGACCGACGGTACTATTGTTAAAACACTTACCAGCAGTCCTATGTATGATGCCGAAGCTACCGTTTCACCGACCGGAGACCGAATCATTTTCACATCGCTGCGTGACGGTGATCCGGCTTTATATACTATGAATCTTGATGGCAGCGATCTCCGTAAATTGACCGACAGGAAAGGTTACGAAGGCGGAGCATTTTATTCTCTTGACGGAGAGCATATTGTATACAGGGCAAATTATCCCGAGACCGAGAAAGAAATTGAAGATTACAATCGGCTGATGGAAGATCGTATGCTGCGACCGATGCGCCTTGAGGTTTATGTAATGGATGCGGATGGATCGAACATACGTCAGGTCACCGATCTCGGTGCAGCGAGTTTTGCCCCTTTCTTTCATCCGGATGGGCAGCGAATTATTTTCTCATCTAATTACGGTGATCCGGAGGGCAGAATATTTAATCTTTACATGATCAATACCGATGGAACAAATTTACAACAAATAACTTATAACGAATCATTCGACGGTTTTCCGGTATTTTCAAATGACGGAACAACACTTGTGTGGGCCTCAGGTCGCAATGCTCAGGCGACTCGTGAAATTAATGTGTTTTTAGCAGACTGGGTTGAGTGAGTTAAAAAGGAGTTATCGTATGCATTCAAAAAAAATAATATCGATCTTCTCATTGATTGTGATCGCAACAGTATTTCTTCTACAAGGTGATGAAACCGATATTCAACGAAATACTACTATAACAAAAGATGAGCTGTCATACCACGTTCACTATCTTGCTTCGGAGGAACTTGAAGGGAGGCGGGCAGGTACACCGGGAGCATATCAGGCAGCTCAATATATTGCTGAAGAGTTTATTTCGTATGGGCTATATCCCCACCCCGATGTAAGCAGTGTGGGTGAATATGAAGACTACCTGCAGCCATTTGAGTTTTCATCCGGCATAGAATACGGTGAGGATAACACACTCATTGTATCGATCAATGGTGATGAAATATCACTAACACCGGATCAGGATTTTAAGACATTGCCATTTTCATCAAGTGGTTCTGTTTCCGGGGAGTTGGTATTTGCCGGATTTGGTATTTCAGCATCGAGCGATGAATATGATGATTATGGGGATATTTCACTTGACGGTAAAATAGCTCTTGTATTTCAGGGATCTCCGGATATCAATGATCCCCATGGTATTCTCAATCAATATGCTACTCCCAGAAATAAAACATTTGCAGCGCGCGAATCGGGAGCTGAGGGATTCATAATAATAACCCAACCAACCGATGGTGAAGAATCACTCATGCGTATCCGTGACGACCGCAACCCGGCACGCTCAGGATTGCCGGTGGTTAATGTTACACCGGCGGTAGCAAACAAGCTGTTACAGGATACAGAATATACCGTTGATGATTTATACAATAAGCTCCTTGAAACACGGGAGCCTAATTCTTTTGCTATAAATGGAATAACAGCAAGCATCCAAACCGATCTCTACACGGTAACTT
Organism: Ignavibacteriales bacterium; assembly: GCA_003568415.1. Classification (GTDB taxonomy): domain Bacteria; phylum Bacteroidota; class Ignavibacteria; order T3Sed10-11; family T3Sed10-11; genus T3Sed10-11. The sequence continues at coordinate 54,159 of PWXV01000009.1, read as the reverse complement.
CAACCGATCAAAACGTTATGGGATATCTTCCGGGCAATCATCCTGAAAAGAAACAGCAGGTTATTGTTATCGGTGCACATTACGATCACCTTGGCTGGGGCGGCCAGGGCTCTATGGCACCTAATGAACATGCAATACACTATGGTGCCGATGATAATGCCTCTGGCACTGCCGGAATGCTTGAACTTGCTCAAAAGTTTGCAGCAAACCGTGATGAAATCGACCGGAGCATACTTTTTATGGCATTCGGGGCGGAAGAACTCGGTCTGATCGGTTCACGACACTACGTCGAAAACCCTTATATCCCGAATGAACAAACCGCAGCTATGATCAATCTCGATATGATCGGACGCTTACAAAACGATGAGTTGACGATATTTGGAGTCGGGACTTCACCGATATGGGATGACCTGATAGAATCATCAGCGTATTACGATAACTTTTCTGTCCGTACAAATCCCGATGGCTTGGGACCGAGCGACCATGCCTCATTTTATCGAAATGATATACCGGTATTGTTTTTCCATACAGGACTTCACGGCGACTATCATCGTCCTACCGATACTGCAGATAAGATAAATTATGAGGGAATGGAACGAATAGTTAATTACGTATACGACATTGCTCGCACACTCACTACGTATCAAGAACAGATTGCATTTACAAGAGCGGATTCCCCTCGCCCGCAAAGCGGGATGGGGAATATCAGCGTTTATGTCGGAACAATGCCGGACTTAGTCGGGGAGTCGGGTGGTATGAAAATTACGGAGGTTCGTTCTAATTCTCCTGCAGAAAAAGCAGGTCTCAAATCAGGAGATGTTATTATAAAGTTTGGTGATAAGGCAGTTGAAAATGTCTACGATTATACGTATGCGTTAAGTGATTTCAGTCCGGGTGATGTTGTGAGTGTGGTGATCGAGCGCGATGGCGAAGAAATGACGCTTGAAGTAGAGCTTGAATCCCGGAATTAAAAATTATATCAATTTCCGGGTTACCTCTCTGAGTTCGTCTTTGGTCAGGAAGCGCTGCAGCATTGGAAAGAGGATGTGATTTTCTTTATGAATATGATTAACCATAATCTGGACAATAGTCCGGGCAATGAGTAAAAATTGTTGTATAGCTTCCTGATCATTTTTGTTTATTGTAATAGCATGGGCTGCATCTTGCAACGTCTCGAAATGGCGGGCTAAATGTTGGTGGTCGTCTTTAAGAGATCTTGTCGGACCGTCGACATATCGTTCGACAACCGGAAAAAGTGCCTCTTCCTCCCTTTTGTTATGCACTTCAACCTCTTCTTTTATAAATTCCATCGACTGGTCGAGAGTTTTTAATAATTCGTCGTCAACCCCCTTTTCTTTTATTGACGCAGCAATTTTATTGAGGGTACGAAGATGTAATAGTACTTCTTCGTGCTCCTGGATGAACACTGCGATAGGGTCTATCTGTCGAATTGCCGGTTGTGCCATTGTGATTCAATATAGTAGTAATAAAAGACTTATTATTCTGAATATAATAATATTTTGTTAAATATCAACTACCACAGTGGTAAATTATTATTTTTTATTTATGTAATATAATCATATATAGTCATCCATAGCAGCCCGTATTTCATCCTCATTCATACCAAAATAATGGCCAAGCTCGTGGAATACCGTTGTAAACACCTGATATTTCAGTTCATCTTTGGTTTTGCAAATTCGCTCGATATTTTGTTGGAAAATCTGTATACGATCCGGCATTACCGGCGTCATACCATACCAGTAACCTCGTTCGGTCAACGGTACTCCGGTATAGAGGCCAAGCAAAGACCGCCGCTCGGAAGCCCCTGCACGCCCCAGATCTTCGTCATCAGGCATATCCTGCACAATTATTTCAACGTTATCTAATGCCTTCTTAAAATGATGAGGAAGTTTATGCAATGCATCTTCGACAAGAGCTTCGAATTCATCACGGGAAATTTTCATATATTTTTTCAATAGAGTGAAACGATTGAAGTTATCGCTATAACCGGCAACAATGCAATAATTATAAGTATAATCGTAACGGCGACTGCCGGCTTAATTCTTCCCGACAATACCTTCAGAGCAATAAAGAGCAATGCTATTGACCAGAATATAAATAACACATCCAGCCCCAATATCATTCCATATACCAATGGATTTACAGTAAACGGTGAAGGATCGTTAGTAAATAAATACATGCCGAAAATTCCGACCTCAGCCGGGAAAACGAACACCACAGATACAATGATGGGAAATCCTGCATACGAAATAATTGCACGAACATTTCGATAAGAAATCGATATATTTTGTATCCGAATTAAAAGCATCGCGAATATTGAAAGTACGAGGATCAATGTTATACCTGCGAACGGACCGAGGAGCAGAATTAGTGCAAGAATGACCTGTAAATCATCAATCAGCAATCCAATGTTGGCAAACCAGAAAATAAAAGAAACATATGCAAATCCGAAAAGTATTTGCAGTAAATATATATAATTTTTCTGCTGTGCAAGAATGATACGCTGCATTGCTGTTGCCGGCGATTCAATTAACATCCACAAGGTATGAAACAGATCAAGTGAAGCTACACGATCCTGTATATATCCTCCACAGGAACTACACGTAACGTTCAGTTTTGGATTTTCTGTTTTACAAACCGGGCATTTTTGCAGATCAGTCATACGCTTGTTTATGTAATCGGTTCAAATAATGCAGTAAAGTGACGAAGCATCGGAGCTTCATACGTGATTTTGTAACCACACAATGCCTCCCTTCTTTTAAATATCTCAATGATGACTTCGACCACATAATCGATGTGACTTTGTGTATATACTCTTCGGGGAATTGCAAGCCGGACAAGCTCCATTGAGGCCGGTATAAATGCTCCCGTTTTCTTATCGTGCTTCCCGAACATTACGCTGCCGATTTCAACGGCACGTATTCCACCGAAGCGAAATAACTCACACACAAGGGCCTGTCCCGGAAAATGTTCGGGAGGTATATGTGGAGTAAATTCTTTTGCATTGATATAGATTGCGTGCCCGCCCGGAGGTTGTAAAATGGGTACTCCTGCATCAATCAGTTTTTCGCCAAGATATTCCACCGAACGCAGCCGGTAACGCAGATAATGTTCATCGACAACTTCTTCCAGACCCTGCGCTATAGCTTCCAGATCTCTTCCTGCAAGTCCTCCGTACGTCGGAAATCCCTCCGTTACGATAAGTATGTTCCTCGAAAGCTGGGCAAGCTTTTCGTCGTTCATTGCTATGAATCCCCCCATGTTTACCAAAGCATCCTTCTTGGCGCTCATAGTACACCCGTCGGCAAGTGAGAACATTTCCTGTGCAATTTCTTTAACTGATTTGTCTCCGTACCCCTTCTCTCTCAGTTTAATGAAATATGCATTTTCCGCGAATCTGCAAGCGTCCAGGAAGAACGGAATGTTATACTTGTGAAAGACATCACGTACCTCCCTGAGATTTTCCATTGATACCGGTTGTCCGCCGCCGGCATTGTTAGTTACCGTCATCATACCGATAGGAATGTTTTCAGCGCCGGTCTCTTGTATGAACTTTTCCAGTTTATTAATGTCCATATTTCCTTTAAACGGGTGCAGTGAATTCGGGTCCTTCCCCTCTTCTATGACAAGGTCTACAGCTTCAGCTCCCGAATATTCGATATTGGCGCGTGTGGTATCAAAGTGAGTATTGTTCGGAATCGATTTACCTTCTTTGCCGAGGATAGTAAAAAGTATTTTTTCTGCCGCTCTTCCCTGGTGCGTCGGTATAATGAAAGTATATCCGGTGATATCCCTTACTGCATTTTCAAATCTATAAAAACTTCGTGCTCCTGCATACGACTCATCGCCGTCCATAATACCCGACCATTGTTTTGCACTCATTGCGGCAGTCCCGCTGTCTGTAAGGAGATCTATTAAAACATCGTCGGCGTGAAAGAGGAAAGGATTATATCCGGCTTCTTTAAGAATGTTCTCCCGTTCTTCTTCGGTAGTAAAGCGAATAGGTTCTACTGTTTTAATGCGAAATGGTTCAATTATTGTTTTCATCATTTTTGAATTGTATGTTGAAGGTGTAAGTTATTAAGAATTTTCTTAAATTTACAAAAATTATTACAGAATTACATGGAAATTACGACTATGGAATATTTTCGATCTAAAAGAATATTGATTACGGGAGCAGCAAGCGGAATTGGCCGGTTATTGGCGCTTAAGTCAAGCAAATATGGTGCTAAAGTAGTTTTGTGGGATGTTAATGATGAAAAACTTAAGTCTGTAGCGACCGAAGTAGCACAATACAAAAGTGACGTATATGCATACAATTGTGATGTAACTGATCGGCAAAAAGTGTATTCAACGGCAGAAAAAGTAAAAGGGGAGATTGGAAAAATCGACATACTTATTAACAATGCCGGGGTGACCACCGGAAAATTGTTTCTCGATTGTACCGATGAAGAATTGCTGCGAACAATGAATGTGAACTTTCTTTCTCATTTCTGGACGGTGAAAGCTTTCCTGCCTGATATGGTTGAAGCTAATGACGGGCATGTTGTAACCATTGCTTCAGCTGCCGCTTTGATTGGCACCCAACGGTTGGTCGGTTATAGCAGCAGTAAATCTGCGGCATTCGGATTTGACGAATCACTCCGCTTTGAAATGAAGAAATTAAAGAAAAATGTTTCCACCACTGTGGTATGTCCTTATTTTATCGATACCGGAATGTTTAGAGGAGTACAAACCCGTTTCCCGTTTATTTTACCGATACTGAAGGAAGAATATGTTGCAGACAGAATAATGAAAGCAATTGGTAAAAAAAGAGCGCGACTTATTCTACCGCGATTTGTGTATCTTGTATGGTTAATCCGATATCTTCCCGTTACCTGGTTCGATGCAGTCGTGACATTTTTCGGTATTGACTCGGCAATGGATACGTTTACCGGAAATTGAAAACAAACGAAATAATCATTCATAACACTGGAGTAATGAGAATATGAGCAACGCACCAATTCAGAATTATTATCCTGAAGATGTCAGCTATTGTTTTGGCTGCGGGCATCGTAACGAATATGGCCATCAACTGAAAACATACTGGGATGGAAAGAAATCAACAGCCCGCTTTACTCCCAAAGAATATCATACCGCCCTGCCAGACTATGTGTATGGCGGATTAATAGCATCCCTCATTGACTGTCACGGGACAGGTACAGCATCTGCTGCGATGGCAGATAAACGAGGGATTAATCCGGCTGCTGATGGTGCCCCCCGGTTTGTAACAGCGTCCCTGCAGGTTGATTATAAAAAACCGACACCAATCGGAAAGGAGTTATATTTAACAGGACAGGTCAGAGAAATTACCGACCGCAAAGTAATTGTTACTATTCAGCTTAACGTCGATGATACGGTTTGTGCTGAAGGAACAGTGGTTACCGTGGAAATGCGAAATTCGAAAAAATAATTTCGGGTCTATGAAACTTAATTGCTATCAGATAGTGTTATAATTGCAATAACAGTTGTAAATATTAAAACCGGGAGGAAAAATGCGATTTTCTGCAATTTTTGCCGTTTTTACACTCATCTCTTTTCTACTTATCAGTTGTGTCCCACCTGAAGAAGAACCTGATTTAACCACAGAAGAAAAAATCTCACAAATTAATGAATGGCTGCCTGATTTAAAAATGGAACTGGCAATGGATGACAAGTATGCATGTTGTTTACAGGAAGGCTGCAACGAATGCATACTGGCCCATGGCAGTTGTCCCTGCTATAATAATCTGCAGGCAGGCGACCCTGTATGTGGAGAGTGCTATGTTGGCTGGCAACAAGGCAAGGGAATTGATAACGACTTCACTAAAGACGACGTGAAACTCGATACAGAACATGCTCATTAAATGCTAAAAATTCATCGCTTTATCAACTAATTACAGGAGTATTCTATGAAGAGAATCGTCATTCCATCAGTCATTGTTTTGCTTGTCGCTGTTGCAGCCCTATCACTTGGTACCTTTACCGGTGATAGTCAGGGTGCTCTGGTGAGCGATTCATCAAAAGAGTGTAGCAGGACCACAGTAATGGCTTCGGGTAATGAATGCGGTGACCAGGCCCGGGCCACGATGGCAAGTGAAAAGCGTGCATGTGGCGACCAAACCCGCGCAACTATGGCATCTGAACGAAAGGCGTGCGGCGAAAAATCTGCTACGGCTACTAAAGCATCAAAAACCATTGAATGCCCACATAGCGGTGCCGTAATGCAGACAGGTGCCGAGGAAAAAACCTGCACTGAAAAATCAACAACAGTTCATGCATCGGCAGAGGATGTCGACAAAGAAGATGCTTGTTGTGATAAACATGCGATGGCATTAGTTGATTGATCTGCAGGTAGATTTGAGATATAAAGATAGGGGTTGTCTATAACGGCGAAGGTTTTTGTTATTCTTAAAAATGGCATAGAATCGATCGATTTTTCCGTTTCAGGAGGATAGGAATAACCGGTGAGAGGAGGAGGATTTGACAATCCCTATTTTATTTTCCGGTACTCCTCAGTTATTTCAACGGCCGCTTTATCAAGGTCTTCCTCAGTCCGGATATCCAGCCATCTGATACGTTTTTCTCTGCGAAACCAGGTCATTTGCCGTTTTGCAAATCTTCGTGTGTTTTGTTTGATAAGATCTATTGCATCCTGTTTACTTAATCTTCCTTGCAGGTATTCAATTATTTCGGCATAGCCTACCGATTGTAGTGCCTGCGATTCAGCGGTATATCCTTTTTCGAGGAGAAATTTAACTTCTTCTATTAATCCTTGCTGAATCATAAGATCGACCCGTTTTTCTATTCTACGATATAATATATCTCTCTCCCAGTGTAAGCCAAACCATAAAATTCTGTGTTGCAGGGGATCATTAGATTGTTGTTCGATTTCCGCACGGGTCATCCCGGTCATATAATATATTTCAAGTGCCCGTAATACCCGTCGGGGATTCTGGATATCGATAGATTCAGCTGCGACCCTATCTACTTTTTTTAGTTCATTCACAAGGGATTGTAACCCTTCTTTTTCGTATCGCCTGAATAAGCGTTGCCGTAGTTCAAGATCAGCTTCGGGGATGTCTGCTATACCGTCGATGAGCGATTTTATATATAACCCCGTTCCTCCTACAACAAACGGAACACACTGACGTCTGAAAATCTCCTGAATTGTGTTCCGTGATTCCTGCGCGAATTTTCCCGCATTCCATTGTTCATCCGGGGCAAGCAGATCGATAAAATGATGCGGTACAGCCTTTACTTCTTCATTTGATGGTTTTGCGGTACCAATCGTTGCATATTTAAAAATTTGTCTTGAATCTGCGGAGAGTATTTCAACAGGTAGCTCTTTTGCAACCTGAAGCGCTACATAGGTTTTTCCCGATGCTGTTGGGCATGATAGTATGAGAACAACATTTTGAGTTGACATACATACAACGTTAGTTTGACCAGCCGCGTTTACCGATCAGCGGAACAAATTTAAATCCATGGACTTCTTTGGTTATAAATTCCTCTCCACTCCGGTCGACGATAAATAATTTTTGTTCATCAAGTCCGCCCACTGGAATTACCAGTCTTCCTCCCTCATCCAGCTGGTCGAGAAGTGGTTGAGGGATCGTCGGAGCTCCGGCAGTAACCAGAATACCCTGATATGGTCTAAACTCAGACCAACCCAATGTACCATCTCCTGCTTTTGCAGCCACCCGATAGCCGAGTGAATCGAGACGTTTTCGTGCATCGTCCAATAATTGGTAATTTCGTTCAATAGTAAATACTCTGGTACCCATCTCCGCAAGTACTGCTGCTTGATATCCTGATCCGGTACCGATTTCCAATACTTTATCTCCTTCTTTCACGTTAAGCGACTCAGTCATAAAAGCAACCGTATACGGTTGTGAAATCGTTTGCGAATAACCAATTGGTAATGCACAATCATCATATGCACGATTCCGGAATGCATCCTGAACAAATACATGTCGCGGCACCTTATTCATAGCGTCGAGTACACGCATATCTTTGATCCCCCGATCTTTTAAAAGTTGTAACATCTCACGACGTTCGTCATCAAATCGCTTCACGTATTCCTCGTATTTATTTTTTTTCTTTTTTTACCGATCCAAATATAGTTTTCAATGATTCCTCACTTACTTCCTCAATAGCGCCCTCAAGTTTTTCACGAAGCTCATCGGGAGTTAACCCGCGTATGAGTTCCCCTCCTTCGGCTATGGATATCGTTCCGGTTTCTTCCGACACAACAACAACAAGTGCATCTGATTGTTCCGTAATGCCGAGTGCAGCTTTGTGACGCATACCCAGTGTAACCCCTCCAACTGTTTTTCGTTCCGATATCGGAAGTGTGACCCGTGCTGCTTCAACGATTCTGTCTTTGACTACTACTGCACCATCGTGCAATGGTGATTTTGGATTAAAGATTGAAACAAGCAATTGTTTGCTGACACGTGCTTCAAGCGGATGGCCGGTTTCTATAAAGCTTCGGATGCCGGTCGCCCTGACTAGGACAATTAATGCACCATGTTTTTTCTCTGAAAGCTCGGCTGCAGCATCGACGATTTCATCAATCGATTCGGTTACATCTACTTTAATAAATAATCGGACCAAACGGTTTCTTCCGAGATAGACCAGCAGACGACGAATTTCCGGCGCAAACAAAATAATAAATGCAATAACCCAAATATCACTTAAGGTACGTAATATCCAGGTTATTACTTTGAGATCTACAGCCTGGGCAATAAATGAAAAAGCTATAATTAAAAGTAATCCGATGAAAATATATATAGCGATCGTTGAGCGCATAACCATATATAATTTATATACGATGAGGGCAACGATCGTAATATCAATAATATCGGCTAACGTGACTGTTAAAAATCCTATGCGAATTAATTCCATTATGGTTTTCCGGTTTCAGCTTCAAGAAAATTGGCTCCCTTTTCTATAGCTTCGGCAATCATTACTGCTCGTTTTGTTGCTTGAACATCGTGTGTCCGTACAATTGAAGTTCCGTTTAGAACGCCGATAACAGCTGCAGCGATACTGCCTTCTAAACGTTGATCGGTTTCGACGTTCAGAATTTTTCCGATAAATGATTTTCTGGAAACTCCGATTAGTACCGGATGACGAAGCTCTGTAAACTTTTTTAAAGACCGTAGTAATTCGAGATTATCCTCTAAGCGTTTCCCGAAACCTATACCCGGATCGATAATAATTTGCCCGATACCATTTTCTTTTGCATATGCCACACGGTTAGTAAGAAATGACAGTACTTCAGCCACGACCTCAGCGTAATATGGAGCATCCTGCATCGTTTGAGGATCGCCTTGCATATGCATCAAGACAACAGACGCATTATTACTGCGAATTACAGCAGGCATATTTTCATCGTACCGGAGTGCGCTAATATCGTTAACAATATGTGCACCCCGTTGTAGTGCTTCATCTGCAACCTGCGATTTATACGTATCTATTGAAATGATAGTATCAGGTTTGTGTCTCAAAATATTTTCGATAACCGGAATAACACGGTTCAATTCGGTTTCAGCAGGCACACGACTGGAACCGGGACGGGTTGATTCTCCTCCTATATCGATTACATCGGCCCCTTCTTCAATCATCGATAGCGCGTGTTCTACCGCTGTTTCGGGTGATGTAAAGAGCCCACCGTCAGAAAAAGAGTCGGGTGTAACGTTTAAAACTCCCATAATGTATGGACGGTGATTATACACAAATGTTTTGGAGCCGTATGTATGGTGCGGAGTTGCTCGGTTATTGTTCACGTTGTATGCGTCCTGTTTCTAAGCGCGGGTAGAAATGGTCAAGTATTTCTACAAAATTTTTTCCTGCGTCTGCTTGTTGACGCGCTGAATGCTGGCACAATCCCACTCCATGTCCTCTACCCCATCCTATGAAATGAACATGGTTTGTGGATACAGGTTTTTTAATGTTAAGAATTTGAAACGGTCCTGATTTTCTATCAGAATCTTCCGGGTCCGCTTCGATTTCGAACCAATCACTCAAAATTATCTTTTTATCATTTACTTGAGCGCTAATTCGTTTCCTGAATTCCTCGATGGTAAATGTTTTTTTGTTCTCCTCCCATTGTGCGGTAATGTGTTGCGGTCTTCCATTTTCATAAAATTTACTGATCCAGATATCGACATAACCGGGATATCCGAAAAGTGCTTCACCGATCATATCAGTACTTACCGTGTTCGACCACTCATAACTACCCTTTTCGATACAATCCTGACAAATTACAACCTGATTTTGCGGTTCGGCTGACAAATCCTGCCAGACCATATCAGGTGTCGCCGTCATACCGCCGCACATTTCGGTTGTATACATTGGCACAGGAAGATCGTTATATAATGCAATGTAATCACTTGTTTCTTCGATGATAGTATATAAAAACTGATCCGGTATCTCCGAACCGAATTGAATACCTGTTCGCTCAGCCTCACGAATAGACAGATTATTATTGCCGGATGCTGCGGCATAGAGTGTAGTCTGGAACAATATTGCCATAGTTTGTTTATACGCAATCGGATCAGTTATTTTTACATCATTAACCATCATAGAGGCAATGATGTCGTGTTCATATGCGGTCACGGTTGCTGTAATTCCGTCCTGTGCACGTTTTATTTCCGGTGATCCCCGAAGAGTGATTTCGGTGGTCTCAGTGCTTGAATAGCTAAGGTAGTCAAGTAATTTTTTCCCATTTTCACCGACAAAAGCAATCTCACTGGAAAAGCTTACAACCTTATCATTTGCTATAAGCTCTATCCCGGAATCCCTAAATCGGAAGACCGATTCATCCGGAACAGGAATCAGATTACTTGTGTCGGCTTCAGAATAGACGTAGATGCTTCTATTATCAGGATTACCGATGGTTAATGAAGTTACAACATTATTGTCGAACAACTCTACTGTAAACGTTCGTGCATGGCTATCCAATGACCCTAAATAGTCGTATTTGTCACTTTTCATACAGGAAACATTAAGCAACACAGCTACGAGTACAAATCGTAAAGTAAATTTTGATAATATAGGATGGAATGTGAATAGCATTTTTGTATGTGCGCGCTCGGATGACTTTGTTTTTTATGAATATACGAAAATCACCACGCCGCTGCAACATACAATTACTCAGATGGAGCAGTATTTTCCTTAGATTTTTTATTTCCTTGTTGTACCGTGTTGGGAAATGCCTTTTGTTTTTCTTTCATTTTTTTCCGTTTGCGGCGGTGTTTTTTGAGGACCACCCTTTTTCGTTTATTCATGTATAATCTCCGAATTATGGTTCTGAACACGAATGAAAAAAGCCACATTTGCGGCATATTAATTTACATTTTACACTTTCAAGAATTGTACCACAATTTACGCAATATTGCCAGTAGTGAATATCTGCAGGTTGTTCCATCGATGTGTCGTCTGGCTTGATAGTCTTATTTCGGGATGTATCCATCGTATTGATAAGCTCTTTGTTTTACCATTGAATTACATTAAGAAAAGGGGGAATACAATCTACAATCGAATCCCCCCTTTTCATTATTTACATGGTATTGCAATAGCTTTATTTCGCTACATACTTCTTATATCGTTCATTAACTCTACCCCAATGAAGATTGTTAATGAAATTGTCGATATATCCTGCACGTCCCGGTCCATCTTTGTGGTAGTACGCATGTTCAAAGACGTCACAGGAAATAAGCGGGATGCCGCCCCAAATTGCACCGTACTGGTGTTCATCAACTAACACGTTGAGCAATCGACCGGAATATAGTTGGTCGTATACAAGCAATCCCCAGCCGCTTAATTTTGCAGCCATCGCTGTGGCTTTGTAATCTTCTTTCCATTTATCGAAGGAACCGAATTCTTTCTCGATGGCAGATTTAATATCCGGACCTTTCGATATATCGCCGTCGCCTCCCAGAACTTCCCAGTATACGTCATGCAAAAGGGTACCTGCATGATTCCAGGTGAATCGTCGTTTTAACTCGCCAACTTCACTATAGTTACCGTTTGCTGCTGAACGATCCGTTTGCTCCAAACCTTTCTCGATCGTGTTCAAAGCAGCAACGTAGCCCTTATGGTGTTTATTATAATGCCAGTCGGTTGTTTCGGGACTGACAACATCCGAAAGGAGTTTTTTTGCCTCTTCGTCCGAATATGGTCGTGCATTAAACTTCCATTCGTATGCCATATAAGTATCCTCCTTGATAGGTTTTTGATTAATTATGAAGCTTTCTTGGTAAAGTCAGGATAGTTCAATACCCACGTCTGGTGATCAAGTTTTTTAAATATCTCTTTTTTCTCCATAAATGTGACGAATTCTTCCGCAATTTTCTCTGCTTCGGCATACTTTACTTTATCTTTTTTTTCTTTTTCAAAATATTCCATAATGCCGTATTGGAGGTCGCGGAAAAAAACATTTGATTTGTGATACAGGGGAAATTGTGTTTTTAAAAATTTCAGGAATTCTATGTGGTTGCTTGTTAAGAGATCTGTTTTATTCATATTTATTACCCTCTTTTGCGGTTGTTGTTTTGGTCTTTTTACGTGAAGGTTGTTGAGAACGGAGCATGGGAACGGTCTCCGTCAGGCGTTCGATTACATATTGTATTTCCTCATCACTCGTGAACCTTCCCAAACCAAACCGCACTGCTGAATACATATCCTCTTCTGGTATATATAACGCCCGAAGTACGTGCGAAGGTTCAATTGTGCTGCCAAGACAGGCCGAGCCAAGTGATAATGCGATATCATCCAGCATCATCAATAATGCCTGTGCTTCAATCCCTCTGAAACTTATGTTAAGATTATTCGGGATACGGTGCTCAAGCGATCCATTCACTCCTATATTGTCAATGTTTTGCCGGATTCCCTCAAGCAGCATATCACGTAAGTTTTTTGTCGAGTGAATTTCTTCCTGATAAAGTTCATCGCACAATTCGATTGCTTTTGCTAAACCAATAATACCCGGAACATTGAGTGTACCCGCCCGGAGGTTGTTTTCCTGACTGCCACCGGTTATTTGCGGTTCAAGTTGAACGGTCGGATTTTCACTTCTGACATAGAGTATTCCTATGCCTTTCGGTCCGTAAATTTTATGACCGGTTAAAGACATAAGATCAATCCCAAGTTCATCGACATCCAGTTTCATTTTGCCAACTGCTTGTGTTGCATCAGTATGAAATATAATATTTTTTTCTTTAGTTATCCGGCCGATTTCCTTCATCGGGTGAATCACACCGATCTCATTATTCGCAGTCATCAGGGAAATAAGTATTGTTGTGTCGGTAATTGCATCGTACAATTTGTTAAGATCGAGTAAGCCATTACGGTCTACCGGAAGATAGGTAACGTTGACACCTAAATTTTCGAGATAACTGCATACAGATAGGACGCTTTTATGTTCGGTACTACAGGTTATAATGTGGTTGCCCTTTGTGCGATATTTTGCAGTAACCCCGCGTATTGCAAGGTTATTGGATTCGGTACTCCCGCTGGTAAATATAATTTCACGTGGCTGTGCTTTGAAACTGGCTGCAATAGTTTTCCGGGCATCGTTTACTGCTTCACGGGTTTTCCAACCGTATGAATGAAAAGTGCTTGACGGATTACCAAAATCTTCCTTGAGGAAGGGGAGCATCGCATTAAATACCCGGTTATCGATTGGCGTTGTTGCATGATAATCCAAGTATACACGGGCTTCTTTCATATTCAAACGATTTCAGCTATTGACATACTGTGGAAAAAATTGTTAATGTTTTTTTGAATTTTACCGAGTGGGCGGCGTATGGTACAATCATCAAAAATTATACAGCTTTCAGGTCCATCGGCGTAACATTCAGCAAGCATAGGTTTTTCATGTTCAATGGCATTAATCACATCCGAGATTTTTATCGTTGCAGGATTATGAGCAAGCACATAGCCGCCCCGCACACCTTGATATGATTGAATGATTTGTGCCTGCGCAAGTTTCTGCAACACCTTTGCAAGCAACTCATGGGGGACATTATATTTTTGTGATATTTCTTTTGCCGTACATACCCTTCCCTCCTGTATTGCAGCAAAGTGGCGTAACGCAATCAATCCATATTCAACGCGCTTCGAAAGCCGTAACATTTTCCTCTCGTCAATTTATAAATACGACCTATTTTATCCGATTTTGTATTATACTAATATAAAAAAATACACGATAAATTCAAACAGCCAAACCGTTAAGAAATATTGATTTACAATGATACTTTTCGTACATTTATTACACCTCAAATTTATTTTTTTAACCCCTCATAATGAAGTAAGTTATAGATGAACAAAGAAAACCCTCAGAAAATCGAAGACCTCCTCGGTGATACCCTCCCCACGCAGTCTGAGACCGAGCAAATTAGTTATGTTGCCATTATCGGCATTGGAGTGATGGGACGCGGTATTGCACAGGCAATTGCAGCAGCCGGCATTGACGTTCTTGGCGTCGAACGAAACCAGGATGTTGCCGAAGAAAGTATGGAAGTTATTAAGCAGAATCTCGACCGGGAGATTCAGCGCTGGGCAATCACAAAAAGTGAACGACAATCAATATTATCAAGAATTAAAGTTACCGATGACCTTGAACAGGTGACAGAATGCGATATCGTCATTGAAGCGATTGATGAAGAATTCAAGGCAAAGGAAGACCTTCTGACAACATTAGATGATTTATGTTCCGATGAAACTATCTTTATTTCAAATACCTCAACACTTAATCTAACCAAGCTTGCCGATAAAACGAACCGTGCGGATAAAATAATCGGGATGCACTTCCTGCAGCCGGTTCCCAAGGTTCCTCTTGTAGAGATTGTTCGGGCATTAAAAACATCCGATGATACCTTTAAAAAAGTAAAGGCATTCGCCGAACAACTCAATAAAACGGTCGTTGAGGTATACGAATATCCCGGATTCGTTACCACACGAGTCATTGTTCCGATGCTCAATGAAGCGATGCACGTATTAATGGAAGGTATCGCCAGTGCTGAGGGTATCGATACAGCAATGCGTCTCGGTTACAATCAACCAATGGGACCACTGGAGCTAGCGGATACAATAGGACTTGATGAAGTTCATACGTGGATGGAAACCCTCTTTCATGAACTCGGAGATTTAAAATATCGTCCCTGCCCTATTCTAAAAAAACTCGTACGCGAAGGTAAACTTGGTAAAAAAACAGGTGAAGGATTTTTTAAATATAACGAACTCGGACAGAAAATATTATGAATATACTCGTTTTGAATTGCGGAAGCTCTTCGGTAAAATATCAATTTATTAACCCGGATACCCAGAGAGAACTGGCACAGGGAATTGTTGAGCGTATCGGGATGAGCGGTGCTGTGTTACGAAATAAACGGCATGATGGTGATGAAATTGCAATCAGCGGTGAGATACTGGATCATGCAATCGCAATTGATTATATACTGGCTGTTTTATTGAGTAAAAATCACGGAGTGATCAAGGATAAAAAAGAAATTGATGCCGTCGGTCACCGCGTCGTACATGGTGGTGAGACATTCACGCAATCCGTCTTAATAACCGATGATGTTGTAAAGGGTATCAGAGACAATATTGAACTTGCCCCGTTACATAATCCTCATAATTTACGCGGTATCACTGCGTGTATTAATCATTTACCCGATACCCCTCAGGTGGCTGTCTTTGACACTGCATTTCATCAAAAAATGTCGCCGTATGCATACTTATACGGAATTCCTTATTCACTATATCGCCGCTATAAAATCCGGCGCTATGGATTTCACGGTACATCTCACCGGTATGTTTCCGAACGAGTCGCCAGATTGATGGAAAAGCCGTATGATTCACTGAAACTGATTACCTGCCACCTCGGGAATGGCTGCAGTATGGCTGCCATTGACGGCGGCACTTCTATCGATACAACTATGGGCTTCACACCGCTCGAAGGTTTATTAATGGGAACTCGTTCGGGCGACATGGATCCGTCGGTAATCCTGTACATTATGGCGAAAGAAGAACTCGGATCATCAGAGGCAAATGCATTGCTCAATAAACACAGTGGGTTAATGGGAATTTCAGGCGTGAGCAGTGATATGCGCGATGTGCTCGAAGAAGCACAGGAAGGCAATAAACAAGCTGCGCATGCGTTTAATGTGTTTTGCTATCGAATAAAAAAATATATCGGTGCATATGCTGCCGCACTCAACGGACTTGACGCCATAATTTTTACCGGTGGTATTGGTGAGAACAGTGCGGATGTAAGAATGAAAAGTCTTTCCGGGTTGTCATATCTCGGAATAAATATCGATGAATCATTGAATGCTTCGGCAAAAAATGAAATGAAAATCACAACCCCTGACAGCACTGTCTCAGTATATGTCATACCGACAAATGAAGAGTTGATGATAGCTCTCGATACGATGACTATCGTTCAGGAAAAAGAAAAAGCTGTTGTATAAATTCACCTGATTAAAACCATGCGTTTCACATCGGTATAAGCGTCAGTGTCGATTCTGTAAAAGTATACCCCCGAACTTAATCCTACAGCATCGAAACGCACCGCATGGATATTAGGACCGAGAACCTCATCGACCAACGTTTCTATTTTCCTCCCCAGGATATCATATACCGAAAGGTTTACGTGAGAATCACGCTCAAGGGTGAACTGTATAATGGTTGAATTGTTAAAAGGATTCGGATAGTTGTACGATAATTTTGTAGAATAAGGAATTTCCATAAATCCGCCGGCATAACCAACCGCCGCATATGCATCGGCTTTGCCACTTCCCCAGAAATTGTTGGGTATATTTTGAGTATAGTTATCCTGACGTGCAGAATTCATAAGAATATCCCGTATATCAATTCCGCGTAACCCGGGATTGTGTTCCATCAACAGGGCTATAATTCCGGTAACCTGTGCTGCAGAGATGCTTGTTCCTTCTTTTGCATCATACCAATCGTGCTCGAATCTGGTAAAAAACCTGTAGCGGGCATTATCCGATAATGTAGAGATGATAATTTCACCGGGAGCAGTTATTTCTGGTTTAACCCGGCCGTCCCGTGTAGGCCCGCCGCTGCTGAAGCTCGATAGTTCATCTAGTTCAGCATTGCTGGTTATGGTACCGATATATGACTCCCATGAATTCCGTATTATATATGATCCTACACTAATGGCAGATTTAGCAGTAGCCGGCGTCATCACAGTGTAATTCCGGCCTGTATTAGGTTGTATATTGATTACGGGAGCGTTGGAGCTAACAAGCCACATATTATATGTAATGTTTGCATCAACTGATGATATCAGTAGTTCCCAATCGCCGAAAGAAAATGATTCGGTTTCCCGGTCGGTGTGAAAAACTATATCAAAGACCCGTGCTCCCTTTTTGTTCCTATAATCCCCCATTGTTTCTATGTCAATAATGCCGTCTGCAGTGGTAACAATTTTTTCTTCACCGCTTACGACGGAGATTTCTTCACCTTGAGGAGTTGTTATCGTAGCAGTAACATCTCCATCCGATTCGTACCAGAGCTGACTCCATACCACAATGTCGGAGATGTTTGATGATTCGGTTTCCCCGACGTAGATGTTAATATTTGCTTCATCATTGGTCGCAATTGTACCTCCTGAATGAATGGGTATTTCTCCGCTGTTGCCTGCAGCAGTCACAATTGCTCTGCCCGGTTCTTTGGCATATTCGTCTATTACTAATTCAAGTGCAGAAGTACCATCATGCGCCCCGTAATGTGTACCGATGCTGAGATTGATTACCGCCGGTTTGTTATACTTATCCGCAATGGAAAAAATATAATTAATGGCATCAATGATTGTAGCTTCACCGATATTAGATGGTGGTAGCTGAACGATGACATACTCGACGCCGGGTGCATTACCTTTATAGATACCATCTGAACGATGACCGTTCCCTCCTACTACACCGGCCATATATGTCCCGTGTCCATTGAAATCGACCGATCGAACTCTTTTCAAAATAGGGTTTGGCTCAAAGAAATCGTGTTCTATATCCTCACGTGTGAATTCCACACCATAACCGAATGAGTGCGGTGGTGCTTCATCACCAAATGGAGAAGTACCCATATTCCATATACGTGAGATTCGAGAGTTCTGCAAATCATTACCGTAACGAAAATCATGATGATAAAAATCTATTCCCGTATCGATCAAACCTACTAATACTCCCTCACCTATTAAATTCTTATGACCGAGTAAACCGGATTGCAGTTGATCTGTTCGTAATTCAGTTCGACTTTTGTCAAGCAAAAATTGATAGGTTCCCCCGAGCGTTATCCGCTCGATTCCATCGTCGGTTAACAGATTTTTTAATTCCTGTATTGAAAGGCGTGCTGTACCAAAATTTTTATGCTGAGATGAGATCGGCACGGTAAGAGATTTAAGTGTATTTTCATCGGCATAAATAATGACCGATACAGTATCTTTTATTTCAAAACCGGTAATCGCAAAATGATCGTCGGGAGTAATCAGGGAAATATTCTGGTTGATGATCGCCCTTAGAGGCCGGTCTATATGAGGACCTGACACGGGTTGAGAGGAGAGTTCCCTGTCCGGAATGATAAAACTTAATAGTATCAGTAACCACGATGCAACATGTATTCTGTACATGTTGAATTTCCCGTTTTAGTGGTCGTACAAGTATTGTAAAATTCTAACAACTAACAAGACATAAATAATTCCCTTATGAGGTAGAAAATAGAAAATATTTGTTTTTCAGAGTGCGTCTTCTCCCGATTCTTCTGTACGTATACGAACAGCATCTGTCACATCATATACAAATATCTTCCCGTCGCCTACCTGTCCGGTACGTGCTGTTTTCACGATCGTGTCGATAACATTATCGACAAAATGATCGGCAACGACAATTTCTAATTTTAATTTCGGCAAAAAATCAATCTGGTATTCTGACCCGCGATATACTTCGGTATGGCCTTTCTGGCGACCATATCCTTTTACTTCGGTCAGGGTCAAGCCGCGGACTCCGATTTCCGATAAGGCTTCACGAACATCGTCGATTTTAAACGGCCGGATTATCGCTTCTATTTTTTTCATAAATATTATTTTCCGTGACAATGTTTATATTTTTTGCCACTACCACAAGGGCAGGGTTCATTCCTGCCGACCTTCTCACCCACCTGAACAGGCTGCGGTTTTCGACCTGCTTCCTGGGGCTGACTTTGCTGTCCGACTGGCCCGCGGGCTTGTTGTAAACCCATTCCGAGGGATGACTGATGAACAGTCTGCATATCCTGTTCTCGTACCGGTTGTCCTGCTCGTTTTACAGGTATCTGTCCTTCTGTTTGGGGGAATGCCTTGAAGACCAACGCAAGTGTCTCTTCTGCAATTGTGGTGATGGTTTCGACAAACATCCGGTATGCTTCGGTTTTATACTCGATTAACGGATTCTTTTGACCGAATGCACGCAGATGGATACCCGATTTCATGTCATCCATTTCCCGTAAATGCTCTTTCCATTTCACATCGATAACCTGCAATGTTGCAATTCGTTCAAGCTCGGCCATAAGATCGGAGCCAAGCTGTTCTTCTTTCCGTTCATAAAATTCAGTGGCTTTCTGGAAGATTTCATTCGCTACACCGTCTGCTCCGAGCATTTCCCATCGTTCGGGTGGTATTTCGACATCCACCAAAAGAATTCGCCGCACGTGCTCCCGCATCTGATCTATTTCTGCGTCGTCGTAATACTGGTTCGATATTTTTTCCGCCCATTCTTCGAGCATATCGAGCACCTGATTCTTGAGCCTTTCACCGGAGAGAGCCTGCTTCCGCCGCGTATAGATAACTTCCCGCTGCTGATTCATCACATCGTCGTATTCAAGAAGCCGCTTACGGATTGAAAAGTTGTTTTGCTCAACCTTCTTCTGTGCCCGTTCAACCGAATTGGTGATCATTCTATGCTGAATTACCTCTCCCTCTTCTAATCCCAGCCTTTGCATAATTGATGCGATTCGCTCGCTGCCGAACAATCGCATGAGATCATCCTCGAGCGAAAGATAAAAGCGCGAGCTACCGGGATCGCCCTGCCGTCCTGCACGACCACGAAGCTGTCGGTCGATGCGGCGGGATTCATGACGTTCAGTACCCACAATATGCAAACCACCGTTCTCCTTTACACCGGGGCCCAGTTTTATGTCGGTACCACGACCGGCCATGTTGGTTGCAATGGTAACTGCACCGGATAAGCCGGCGTTTTGGATGATCTCTGCCTCCCGTTGGTGTTGTTTTGCATTCAGGACATTATGTGGAATTCCTTTTCGCTTCAACATCCGGCTGATGGTCTCGGAAACATCTACGCTCGTTGTACCAACAAGTGTCGGTCTTCCTGTACTCCGCATTTCCTCAACTTCATCGAGCACGGCGTTATATTTTTCCCGCTTTGTTCTGTAAATTTGATCTTCATGATCAGTACGGACCATTGGTTTATTAGTCGGTATAACCACTACATCAAGTTTATAAATATCACCAAATTCCTGTGCTTCTGTTTCGGCAGTACCGGTCATGCCGGCAAGCTTTTTATATAATCTAAAGAAATTCTGTAAAGTAATTGTAGCGAGTGTTTGGGTATCACGTTCAACTGTCACACCTTCTTTTGCTTCTATTGCCTGATGGAGGCCGTCAGAAAAACGCCGTCCCGGCATTAAACGTCCTGTAAAAGAATCGACAATAAGTACCTTGCCGTCCTGAACTACATATTCGTCGTCTCGTTCATACAAAGAATAAGCACGAAGTAATTGTTGTATGGTGTGCAGGCGTTCGCTCCGATCACTGTAGGTGCGGGTTGCCTCATCCTTTTTCTTTTGCTTCTCTTCATCCGACAGTGAATCGTCAATATCAATTTCACTGTACTCGGTTCCTATATCGGGCAAAACAAATAACTCCTTACCACCACCTGAATAATTTGATAATAAGTCACGACCTTTATCGGTCAGATCGATGGTATGGTTTTTCTCATCAATTGCATAATAAAGTTCATCATCGATCTCGTGCATACGTTTATTCTGCTCTCGTGTAAATTCATTTTCGACCTGTTGCAGTATTCGCTTATTTGCAGGGTCGGAGAGAAGTTTAGCGAGTTTTGTCTGTTTTGGCAATCCACGATAGGCACGCAATAATGCTTTACCGGCTTCAAATTCATTATCATCGTTAAGGTGTTTTTCAGCTTCAGATACAAGTTTGGTGACCAAATTCCGTTGCGCGCGTACCAATTGTTCAACGGGAGATTTCATCTCGTTAAACTTGTGGTCGTCACGGCTGACGGGGCCGCTGATGATGAGTGGTGTCCGTGCTTCATCAATTAATACTGAATCAACTTCGTCCACTATTGCGTATATATGCCCCCGTTGTACCATATCTTCCGGACGAATAACCATATTGTCGCGGAGATAGTCAAACCCGAATTCATTATTTGTTCCGTAAACTATATCACATTCATATTGTTTTTTTCGGTCAGCGGGCGACTGATTGTTTTGAATTATACCAACGGTGAGTCCGTGAAATTCAAATATCGGTCCCATCCATTCTGCGTCTCGACGTGCAAGATAATCGTTTACGGTAACGAGATGAGCACCTCTGCCGGTTAAGGCATTGAGGTACAGGGGAAGTGTTGCCACAAGTGTTTTACCTTCACCTGTTGCCATTTCAGCAATTTTCCCCTGGTGCATTACCACACCGCCCATAAGCTGAACGTCAAACGGCACCATATCCCATTTATATTTATTGCCAACGACTGTCCATACCTCACCAAGTAATCGGCGGCAGGTGTCTTTGACAACAGCAAATGCCTCAGGAAGTAATTCATCGAGGACTTCTTCATACTCAACATCGAGGTCGTCTTGTAACTTTTTGAGTTCATCTTGTATACGGTCGTATTCTTCAACCGCAAGGTCTTCCTTTAGTTTTTCCTCAAGTTCCCTGATTTTGTCGTGATATGACTGCGTTCGCTCCTGAATTTGCTGTTTAAATGCATCGGTTTTAGCCCGCAGCTCATCATCGGAGAGATGCGCCAGCTTTTCAAAATGGTCGTTTATTTGCTGAACATAAGGTGTATATTCCTTAATGTCTTTTTCGTGTTTACTCGGGAATATCTGTCTGAATACGTTCCACATACCTTACTTTATTTCCTTTTGATTGACTGAATACATTCTGAATATACCAATTGATTTAAACTTGTTCAAGAAATTTGCCTTTTTTTACAAATGTTTATAATATATATAATTAGATTTTACCTGGATTAACTTTAATAAGAATATGATATCATTACGTATAACATATATTTTCAGTATTATATTCCCTGCATTCCTGTTTATCTCATGTTCCCCGGTGCCTGAGACAGTACATGATGCTGAAGATCCCCCTACCGCAAGTGTCGAGAGGGCAAAAAAATCACAGATAGAATACCAGCTTGACAATATATTAGCCCGGGAGGAATTTACCCATACCATTCCTTCTCTAATGATTATGTCTGCCGATTATGGTGATACGATTTATTCGCACAAAAGTGATCTTCTCATTCGACCGGCATCGAATCAGAAATTGTTCACATCGGCTGCGGCGCTTAAACATCTGGGAACAAATTACAATTTTCGCACTATTGTGTATCGCAATGGAGAGATAATAGATGGTAACCTGGATGGAGATTTGATAATCAAGGGATTTGGAGATCCACTTTTCAGTTTGGATGACCTCGATGGGATTGTCGACGGTTTATCATTATTTGGAATTCGGGAAATTGCCGGTAAGATTGTTGTCGATGATACATATTTCGACTCTATATCCTGGCCTACGGGATGGATGTGGGATGATGAACCAAATCCATATGTTCCACATATTTCAGCGTTGTCAATCAACAATAACGTTGTGACGTTATCCATAAAACGAACGTCGGGTGTTGGTGAAGAGATTCAAGTAGAAATCTCACCTAATACATCATATATCCAGTATGAAATTCAGAAAGAACAACATAATGGTAATCGTCAGTCGAATATACAGGTGCTGCCCAACAGGATGAGTGATTTAAATCAATATTTAATAAAAGGTGATTTACAGAAAATAAGATTGCCACAAAGATTCACCGTTACGGTTCGTGACCCGTCGATGTTTGCCGGGATATTATTCATGGAAAAATTAGAAGCATCGGGTGTCGCAACCGGTGGTACAGTTATTCGAGGTACAATAGATTCGTCGGATGTTCCGCTCATGCAGTTTAACAGGCCTATAGATTCGGTTCTCAATGCAATGAATAAGGAAAGTAATAATCTAGCTGCCGAAACAACATTGAAAACGCTCGCAGCTGAATTGTACGGGCCTCCCGGTTCGGGTAGGGGTGGCAGTAAGGTTTTGGAGGAAACAATGTCGTTGCTTGGATTAAACAATACTATATCACGCTTTGCCGACGGATCGGGAGTTTCATTCTATAATTTGACAACAACACGGCTTATGGTTGAATTGTTATATCGTATGAATGAGAATGGGGAATTGTTCGAGCCTTATTTAAATAGTCTTGCCATTTTAGGAGTAGATGGAACGCTCATGAGACGTGCGGTTCACTCACGTGCCCGTGGGCGGGTCCGAGCAAAGAGCGGGACATTAACAGGGGTAAGTAGCATTGCAGGATATGTCGATACATTGCATGATGAACGATTGATCGTTGCAATGCTATTCCAAAATTTTACCGGCCATGCCGGCAGATATCGTCAAATTCAGGATGAGATTTTCGAGATATTGTTGCATTATAACCGTGAAGCTTCGGTGCTTACAACCCCGGCAACCTCACACTGATACTAGTTTGAACGAACCTGAATTGAGCCAATCGCTGTGTTTGCACGTACGAGCTCGCCGCCGTCGTTATAGCTAAACGATAACCTATTTCCCGATCCGGTAAATTTCTCAAGTGAACATCGTACCCTTCCGATAGCTGTATTTAATACAAACCGGGCGTTGATATCCTCAGGAACTGTGATGGCAATACTTCCTGTGGCAGTATTTAATTTCACGGGTCCCGGATCGTTAAGCAGCGACACATTTATTGCACCGGTGCTTGCATTTGCATCTATGGGTCCAAAGATATTGGATACATGTATTGATCCCGCTGAACTCCTTACCTGAACACTTCCATCAATATCGTCCACATCTACCTTCCCCGCAGCAACATTTACGCGAATGTGATAATGATATGGTACGTAAATTGTGAAATGAATACGTTCAGATTCCCTGCCGCGGAATGATCGCCTATGCACTCGTTTGGATCGAATTATGACATCATCCCTGTCCTGTTCAAATCGCAATTCAAGGTTGTCTAATGCCCTCGGAGATCCGTAAACCTCAGCCAGGATTTCCACCTCATTATATTCCCAACCACGGACAACAATATTGCCGGCTGATATATTCATCCGTAGCGTACCACCCGGTTCAACGGAATAGGATTTTTCAATCGTATGAACCTGCGCCTGTACACCTATCCCGGCAAATGACCAAAGAACCAGGAGCACAATAAATAATAGAAATAAAATTAAGTAATTATGTTTTTCCATTAAATTTCAGAGGGTTAGTTAGTTTTTATTAATCCTGATACTACCGCCAGAGGTTCTTAGCACGATCTCGGGGCCTCCATTATTGATGGTGCCTTCAATTGAAGAACTTGATATTGATCCCTGCATTGTTATAGGGAAATCTGTTGAAACTCTTCCGCCTGATGTTCGGGCGTTGATGTTGGCATTGATATCTTCGGGTAATGCTACATTGATACTCCCTCCCGAGGTGCGAAGACTCAATCCCCTGTTTATACCAACGGATTCAAAGGTAATCCCACCGCCTGATGTCCGGGCATCAACCTGTGCATCGATATCCGACATACGAATAGGCCCTCCTGAGGTTCGTGCCTCAAGGTTACCGTACGCCCCATTAACCGTTATTGAACCACCGGAGGTTCTGACCACCACGTCACCTCGTACCCGGTCTAACGTGATTCCACCACCCGAGGTGGTTAATGCTATCGCTCCACTTAAATCCTCGGCGTTTACTCCACCTCCTGATGTGCGTCCGTTGATATCACCTTCAACCTTTTTTATTGTTATTCTACCACCTGAGGTACGAAGGTCCATATTATATTCATATGGAACCATTATAGTATACTGTATATTCAAACGCCTGCCCCAATCACCGAATAATGACCTAATTCTCGGAATTTCAGCACGAATTTCAACACCGTCAATTGACGATTCGATAAAAAATTCAATATCTTCTATATATCGTTCCTGACCTTTTACTTCGATTGTAAGTTGGACCTCATCTCTATCCCATCCTTCTACTTCAACGCCGCCCACTCTGGTATTGAGCTGCAACAATCCGTCGGCACGAACATCGAACGATTTTTCAATAACTCTATCGGCAGTTACCGGGTATGCTAACAATGAATTTGCTGGTTCTACTGCCCCGGAAAATCCTAACAGTAAACCAACGTACAACACCGAGATGATGATAAAACTCACGGCACGAGTAATAATTTTTTTTCTATTCTGCACGACGGTTCCTCCTTATTTGTTTATGTTATAATATACACCAGTTATTTTAAAAAATCATTATTTGTAACGTAATAGTATACGTCAGACCCTTATGAAGGTTACATTACCGGGAGATGGTGAACAGGCTAACTTGTTATTTTGTGGAATTTTAGGTAAATTTTAAGTTTATATAAATGCGACACAGCCCCACCCAAAAACGGCGGGCAAGCGAAAACAAAATCATTTTCTAGACTATGTTTTAGGCAAATGCTCATTAGTATGTGGCTGATATTTTTTTGCAATGATTTTACTGTTACGCCACCAAGAAAGAAAGTTATTTAATGAACCTACGGTATATTACTGGAATTATAAGTTTTATAATATTCTTCGCCGGGTGCGGGAATGACCGTCCCGAGGAGCGAGAAAGAACCCTTGAACTCGAGGAAGAAGCTGTGTTTGTTCCTGAATTCGATCAGGAAAAAGCATTTGAATACCTGCTTGCACAGACAGACTTCGGACCGCGTAATCCCGGCTCGGATGGTCACCAGCGTTGTCTTCAATATCTGACGTTTGAATTGCAGAATTTTGCAGAAGCTGTAAATCAGCAAAGTTTCCGTCATACCGGATATGGAGGACGCTCGTATCAGATGACGAATATTATTGCTTCCTTCAATGTTGAAGCAACAAACCGCATATTACTCGGAGCACACTGGGATACACGTCCCCGTGCCGAGCATGATCCCGACCCTGACAAAAGGGATGATCCGATCCTCGGAGCAAATGACGGAGCGAGCGGGGTGGCGGTTTTACTCGAGCTGGCACGAATGTTTAGTGAGAATTCCCCGCCCATTGGTGTGGATATTATTTTGTTCGATGGTGAGGATTATGGACGTGAGGGAGATCTCAATCAATATTTGCTTGGTGCAAAACATTTTGCACAAAATAAACCCTCAGGTTACAGACCTCGGTTCGGAATTATTATCGATATGGTGGGTGATAAAGAAGCACGTTTTCCGCGAGAAGCTAATTCAATGCAATATGCTCCCTGGGTAGTGGATCTGATATGGAATACTGCACGAACCCTGGACCTACCCCAGTTTGAAGATCGCAGGGGGCCGGCAATATATGACGACCACATACCATTAAACGAAGTCGGGATTCCAACTGCACTCATTATCGACGCTGAACTGGTCGGTGCAGATGCTGAAGAGGAACGCAGGCGATACTGGCACACCACAATGGATACACCAGAACAGTGCAGTCCTGAATCTTTAGGTGCTGTCGGCCGGGTTCTCACTGAAATAATTTACCGGCAACCATCATAAGGAACCGTCGGGGATGATATATAAAGAACTCATTATTTATGTCGATGAATCTGTACGTGAAAGTCTTATCGGCGACCTTTTGATGTTAAACTTTGAAAGTTTTACCGATTCCGACCAGGCATTACATGCATTCATGCCTTCAAACAGGTGGGATGATTCACTTTACAAAAAAATTGGCAAGAAATTAGAATCATATCAAACTCAGGGATTAATCCAATCTTATAAGCTTGAAGTACAGGGTGTTCATCCGCAAAATTGGCAGGAACAGTGGGAACGAACAATTGAACCCATTTATATCGGTAAAAATATTATTATCCATCCCTCCTGGCAAACTATAGATGCATCGGATGATACCATTGATGTCATTATAGATCCAAAAATGTCGTTCGGTACCGGGCACCATGAAACGACCCAGATGATGATAGAATTACTCCGGGATTATATGGGGCCCGGTAAGTCAGTACTGGATGTGGGAACAGGCTCTGGAATCCTTGCAATAGTTGCAGCCAAAATGGGTGCCGGACCTGTAGTTGGCATTGATACCGATCAGGATGCAATTAACGATGCATTAGAAAATTGCCGGATAAACGGATTACAAAATATCATCCGGATGTATACCGGAGAACTAGCTGCCATATCTGATATAGCTTCTATATCCTTTGATCTGGTTATTGCGAACATAGAAAGAAAAACAATTCTTGAGATGTTTGATCTTATAACGATGCACGTAAGTAAAACCGGTATGTTACTTTTATCGGGATTACTCGAAGAAGATTATCAATACATTGAACAAGCGGGTATCAGGAAAAAGTTATCGATAGAAAAAACTATTAAACGCCAATCTAAAACCGCTGATACCTGGATAGCAATTGCATTACAAAAACAATGAATCGATACGCATCAATTGATATTGGAACAAATACGATATTGATGGTTGTAGCAGACCTTCACGATGATGGCACACTCACCCCTGTTTACGAAGGACAAAAATTACCCCGGCTGGGAAAAGGTGTCGATGCAAATCGTGCAATTACTCAGGATTCGATAGATCGTGTCATCGAAGTTCTTCACTCATTCAAACATAAGGCATATGAATTGCATGCATCGAAAATATTTGCCTGCGGTACCAGTGCGCTCCGCGATGCACGTAACTGTGAAGAAGTATTACAAATAATAAAACAAAAAACCGATATGCATGTTGAAATCATCAGTGGCGAAAAAGAAGCTGAATACACGTATTACGGTGCACTTAGCGGTGTACCACAGACAAATGAACCTGTCGGTATCCTTGATATTGGTGGTGGCAGCACGGAACTTGTTGTTGGCAAAGCCGGCTCTATGGTATCTCGAAGCAGCATAGACATTGGATGTGTTCGATTAACAGAACAATACTTTCCGGTACTCCCTCCTGCTCATTCAAACATAGTTGCTGCTACCAATCATATAAACAATTTTATAAGGGAACAGTCACAAAATTACAAAATCGACAAACTCATCGGAGTAGCCGGAACGGTTACTACCCTTGCGGCAATTGTCAAACAACTTGAACATTTTTCACCCGAATCGATTGATAATTTTACATTATCAAAAGAAACAATCGATTCGCTATTCAGTAAATTTTCGGGCTATTCACTCGAAGAGATGAAAAGAATACCCCAAATTATATCCGGTCGCGAAGATATCTTACTTGCCGGTATAATTATCCTCAAAGCATATTTATCATTCCTGCAGCAAAATTCAATAATTGTCAGTTCGAGAGGACTACGTTATGGTCAAATATTAGCAAAAAAAGCATAATAAGGGAATAGATTATTGACTTAGTTGCAATTTTTGCAATAAATCATTAAATTATAATATTTTACAGCGGAAATTCACGGATTAAGATGCCAAAGTCACAGAGTATTCTGTATGTCGCAAGCGAGGTAGAACCCTTTGCAAAAACCGGTGGTTTAGCCGATGTTGCCGGAGCTTTCCCGCAGGTTATCAGGGAACTCGGTCACGATATTCGAATTATTCTCCCGAAATACGGTTTTATCGGAGAACGAAAGTTTAATATTTACGATGTCATTCGTTTACGTGATATCCCGGTTCCTATCGGTGGTAAAACTCAAATGGCAAGTATAAAAAGTTCCTTTATTACTAACCAGCGTATTAAAGTTCAGGTGTACTTTTTCGACTTGCCGAAATATTTTAGTCGTAATGGTTTATATTTCGATCCCAAATCCAATAAGGATTATCCCGATAATGATGAGCGGTTTATAGCTTTTTGTCGCGGAGCTCTCGAAACATTGAAACGACTGGGATGGAAACCGGATATTATTCATTGTAATGACTGGCAGACGGGTTTGATTCCGGCATATTTAAAGACCATATACAAAGATGATCCTTTCTTCAGCAAAGTGAAAACGGTTTACACGATACACAATCTTGCATACCAGGGTGTATTCCCAAAATCATCATTTGATAAAACAGGATTGCCTGAAGACCTTTTCAATGAATCAACCGGCATCGCAACCGGAGACGTTATCAATTTGATGAAGGCCGGCATTCAATTTGCCGATGTGCTGACAACCGTCAGTGAGCGATACGCTGAGGAAATCAGCACCGATGACGAACTGGGATTTGGTCTGAAGGAATTGCTTAAGAAGCGCCGAAAAGATCTTCATGGAATATTAAACGGTGTCGATTATTCAGTCTGGGATCCGTCTGTTGACGAATTGATACCGCAGCAATACACAAGTAAAACTATACACGAAAAGAAAGAAAATAAAAAAGCCTTACTCGAAAGCTTTAAATTACCGGCTGATGAAGATTCACCCGTAATAGGTATCATTTCCCGGCTTGTGGATCAAAAGGGATTCGATCTTATTGAAGATATCGCACAAAATATTATCAAACAAGATGTGAAACTTATTGTGCTTGGTACAGGTGAGAAACGATATCAAAAATTATTCTCAAAGCTTGCATCAAAACATCCCGATAAAGTCGGTGTGAAATTAGCGTATGACAATACACTGGCCCACTTAATCGAAGCGGGCAGTGATATGTTTCTTATGCCGTCACGCTATGAACCATGCGGATTAAATCAAATCTACAGTATGCGGTACGGCACGATACCCATTGTTCGGGCAACTGGCGGACTAGATGATACTGTGGATGATGTCGATCTGCGAAACGGAAAGGGTACCGGATTTAAATTTGAACCGTATGATAGTAAAGCATTGTTAGAAACAATTGAACGTGCGCTTAAAGCTTATCAGGATGAAAAAAAGTGGAATAAAATTGTTAAGCAGGCGATGGAAAAAGATTTCTCCTGGGAGCGTTCTGCAAAACAGTATATTTCCTTATATAAAAAATTGTTAAAAAAGTGATGACGGGTCTGCATAGCTGTTTATTTCTTGATAGGGACGGGACGATTAACGTGGAGAAAAATTTTATTAAAGACCCGGTTGACCTCGAACTAATTCCCGGAGCAGCCACGGTAATTCGTGAAGCCCGGAGAATGAATTTGAAGACCATTGTTGTCTCAAATCAATCAGGTGTTGCCCGTGGTATTATGACAGAAGATGATGTGGAAAACGTCAATGCCCGATTATTGGGAATGCTCAACGATGAAGGAGCGGTGATTGACGCTATCTACTATTGTCCGCATTATCCATCAAACGATAACGAGTGCTCCTGCCGCAAACCAAATACCGGTATGTTTGAGAAAGCCGTTCGTGAACACAATATTAATCTAAATCAGTCGATTATGGTGGGTGACCGCATGAGTGATATTGAGGCAGGGAATCGAATTGGCGCTGCTACTGTTTTAGTGATGACCGGGTATGGCTCCACCCTGCTGGCTAACCGGGATAAGAAACCGGAGGGTGTTGATATTGTCGTATCATCTTTATATGATAGTATGTCATTTATAGAACAAAAATGTAAGGAATGGAAAAAACAGGAAAGGATGTGGTAGAGAAACGTGAGACCTGAATTATTATTATTGCTGGGTGCCGTTATAATACTGATAACGTTCACGACAGGGTGTGATGAAGACCCGACTTCTGTCGGCGAGGGAATATTACCTGATGAGGATTTTATCGCTATCGATACATTGATCATCGATGCATATGAATCTTTCTCAGTTGATGTACCGACCACTACAGGCGGTTCACCCACACTATTTGTCGGTGAAAATGAAAAGAAACGAGTTATGAGTATTTTCCGGTTCGATTCGTTGCTTACCGATCGAAATATAACACCGGATACTATTGATGCATCAGAGGTGTTTGATGCTACACTCTACCTCACTCCGGAATATTATCTAGGTGATTCAACTGAAACGATTTCAGTTGAGCTCTTTGAAGTGCTAAGTGGTTGGTCACCTGAAGGTTTTAACCGTGACGTGTTTGAAATAATTAACCGCGGGAACGAATCGCTGTATACCAGTTCGGTAATGCTCGGTGACACGAATGCGGTTGAGTTCTCACTTCCTCGCCCTCTTATGCGCAAGTGGGCTGAAAAAGGTGAACAATCAGTGATACCGCAGGGTTTAATACTTAAAAGTAACGAAGATGCTAACGGTATTATCGGATTCGGTGGTTCGGCCGATGATAATGCACCACGGTTACGAATCATTTATGGCTCTGAGGAAGAACAGGATACTGTTGTTTTCTCACGCAATGCCCGTGCATTTGCGGCTAATTTGAAAGATGATCCCGATTTACAGAACAATCTCATTGTTCAGGCCGGCACGGCAACCCGCGCTATTGTTCGTTTTGATATTAGTGAATTACCGAGAGGTGCATTGATTCATAATGCACAGCTTGAATTGACAAAAAATCCTGACTTGAGCATACCGCACCCGACAATCGTTGACAGCTTGTTCGCCCATCACATTATTGATGTCAACAAATTTACTGTTCGGGAAGCAAACCGGGGTGAACTTATTCGTGTTGAAACCGGCGAAAACACAACAATTTACAGGGCAACCGTCAGTGAAATTACCCAGGCGTGGGCTACGGTCGAAGATAATAATGGGTTAATCATACGTGACGATCATGAAACACTTGGATTACATCGAACGTCCTTTTATACAGAGCAGGCGGAAGATGCAACAAAAAGGCCACGGTTGAAGATTATTTATTCACGTTTGTAAAAATTAAGAGGGTATGGAGAAAATGCATCTACGCAAGATTACAATAATTACGATTTTACTCTTTTTCGGCCTGGAAATAGCATGGGCAACCGGAGGATCCGCATACTCCCGGTTTGGAGTTGGTGAACGCCTTCATATGGGAAGTGTACGATCATTGGGTATGGGAGGTACAGGGCTTGCACTTCGTGGCCCCGGTAATTTAAACCTCTCTAATCCGGCAGCCTGGAGTGATTTGCAGGTTGTACAATTTACCGGTTCGTTATTCTATGAAAACATCAATTTCGACGATGGCATTAATACCGGAGGCATTGGCACCGGTACTATTAATGGAGCTACACTGGCTATGCCGGTTATGCCATCCCGGGGAATTACGTTATCCCTCGGATTCGCACCAATGACCAGGGTTGGTTATAATATAGAAACAACACGTGAAATCGAAGATGGTAGTCAGATAACCGAACATCGTGGGTCAGGAGGTATTACAAATATATATGCCGGAACCTCCTACCGTTTTAGCAGAAACCTGTCAATCGGTGCTATGGCAATGTATAGAATGGGTATTTTAACATATGAATGGAGCAATCAATATACATTACCCGGCTATAGTTCCGGATATACGCTTCGTGATCTGGATGTAAATGGTCTTGCCGGACATTTCGGTATTAATTTCAGCGGATTGTTACCTTCGCGGCAAGAAAATCAGCCGGGACCATTGACGATTGGACTTACTTTTACAACACCATCACGACTTAATGTAGAAGAAGATTACACAATAAATTATGATATTGGTGTGGATACTACGACCACACGAACCGGTACAATCGAACTGCCGTATATAGCCGGTATAGGTATTAGCTATAATATTGACCGCCGGAATACTATCGCGATTGACCTGCGGTACGAACCCTGGGAAGATTTTAGGAAGTTCGGGAATCCGGATAATCAGCTCCGTAATTCATACAGATTCGGGGCTGGATGGGAGCGACACGGACGGCAAGAAATAGGCAGCGGATTTTTTGAAAGAACAACATTTCGATTAGGGTTTTTATACAATGCTTCGTATTTTAATATTCGGGGAACCCCGATAAATGAAACGCTCGTTACCTTTGGTATGGGAATTCCGCTTAGTGGAATTGCTGTTTTAGATATAGGAGCACAAGTTGGTGTGCGTGGAACAACAGATAACAATCTTCAACGCGACACCCTTTTTAGAGTGTATTTTTCACTGAATATGTTTGAGCGTTGGTTCGTACCGCCAAGAATAGAGTGAAAATGAAAATAAATAATAGTATATCTATTCATTGTTTACAATGAGGTGGTAGCCTTGAAAACGTTAATTAGTTTAATATTCGTCTGTCTGGTAGCTTTAGGCATGCCAAACCAGGCGGTTTCAACCGAATCGGCATCGGCTGATACACTTGATCAAGTCGATATGCAGCAGGTTCTTATGAACTGGAGTCTATTCTTCGAAGACTACCGAAACGGTTATTATGAACGAGCAATTCCGTACGGATGGAAAGTAATGGAACTCCATCCTACAAGGTTCAGAGCGCTCTACGGTAACCTTGCAGAGTGTTATCGACAGTTATATCTGCAAACCGACGATACGGAAAAACAGGTTGCGTATGTCGATACTATTATTTACATCTTTCAGAGAGGTATTGAGCATCTGCCTGATCGCGCGAATACCTATTATCTGCAAAAGGCGCACTTTTATGATAACTATTATTCACCACCGAAAATTGAGGAATCAATAAGAACTTATCAGAAAGCGGTTGAATTAGATTTTGATAACATTGATTTCCAATATATTGATCGACTCGGCAATCTTTTAATGGATAATCGTGGTCCGGACAATGATTATGAACAGCGAGCAATAGACCTTTATCAGAAATACTTGACCGAACGTGACCCCGATAGCGCGACAGCAATGGAGCGACTACGCCGCCTGGTTCGTGATCCGCAGGAATTAATCCGGCTAGCTGAGGAAACACTTAGAACCGATCCAGATAATCCGGCAAACATATGGAGCCTCGTGCAGGCATACAATGCTGCACAAGAATATCAAAAGGCTATACCGCATGTCCAAAAATTAACCGAACTACGCCCTGAATCGGAAACATACTGGAATGAACTTGCACGCTTGTACGAGCGAACAAATCAAACCCGCGAGGCGATTCGTGCATACAGTCAGTTAATGCGGTTAAAACCCGACGATCGCGCAATTCCATTGAACATAGCGCAGGGTTACCGGCAACTTGGTAATCATCGGCAGGCACGCGAATATGCAAGGCGTGCGCAACGTATGGACCCGAGTTGGGGTGAACCATTAATAGAGATCGCTACCATATATGAAGAAGTGATTGAAAGATGTGTTGTTAATACAAAAGGTGGTTGGGCAAATATGCAACTTGAAGATAGAATTGTCTATAAACTTGCTCAGGAATATTACCAACGAGCAGCGCAAATCGATCAACGAGTTGCACGTCGTGCACAGGAACGAGCACAGTTTTTAGATAATCTCATTCCTCAGGATGAAGATTATTTCTTTAATCGTGATCTGATCAGTAATGGAAAAATAGCCATTTTCGGAAACTGCTATGAATGGATCAACGAAGAGATCACTGTACCCGCACATTTTAGATAATCGTAGAATATGATAGCAATTGCAAGCGATCACGCCGGTTATACGTTTAAAGAAAAAATAAAGGAGATCCTGCAACAACGTGGGATCTCCTTTAAGGATTATGGCGCATCTTCAGATGAGCGTTCAGATTATCCCGATTTTGCTCACGCTGCTTCTGAGGCAATCTCTCAAGGAGAATGTGAGAGAGGTATTTTTGTTTGTGGTACGGGCATCGGTGTGGGAATAGTGGCAAACAAACACAAGGGTGTTCGTGCTGCTATGTGCCAGATACCCGAAGCAGCCCGTCTTGCCCGGTTACATAACAACGCTAATGTTCTTACAATCGGTGAACGGTTAATTGGCTGGGACACGGCAGTCGAAATTATTACGGTATTTCTTGATACGGAATTTGAAGGTGGCCGCCACGCCGATCGCGTTGAAAAAATTCATTCGCTCACCAAAAAATAATTCATCAATGTTTCATTACTATAAGGGAGAATAGTGCAACATTTAAAAGCACAAGATGCAGAGGTATTTGGAACCGTACAAAAAGAATATAATCGTCAAAATAGTACCCTTGAATTAATTGCATCCGAAAACTTTGTCAGTCAAGCCGTCCTGGAAGCTTCCGGACAGGTAATGACAAACAAATATGCCGAAGGATATCCCGGCAAACGTTATTACGGCGGGTGCGAATTTGTAGATGAGGTTGAGAATATCGCACGGGATCGTGCTAAAAAATTATTCGACGCTGAATATGCGAATGTTCAGCCACACTCAGGATCGCAGGCAAACATGGCAGTATATTTCACTGCCGTAAAACCGGGCGATACCGTGTTAGGTATGGATCTTTCGCACGGCGGACATCTAACCCATGGTTCACCGGTTAACTTTTCCGGAAAGATGTATCGCATCGTATCATATGGTGTCGATAAACAAACCGGTCGTATCGATTATGATCAGGTAAAAGATGTCGCCAACAAAGAAAAACCAAAATTTATAATTACAGGTGGAAGCGCTTACTCGCGCGATATTGATTTTAAAGCATTTCGTGAGATTGCAGACCAGGTGGGAGCAATTTTACTTGCGGATATTGCTCACCCGGCGGGTCTTATTGCTGCAAAATTATTAACGAGCCCGCTCCCCTACTGTGATGCGGTAACATCCACAACACATAAAACATTACGGGGTCCGCGAGGTGGTTTATTACTCGTCGGAAAAGATAAAGAAAACCCCTTTGGCATAACTGCACCGAAGAGCGGCCGCGTAAAGAAAATGTCTGAACTATTCGACAGCACAGTTATGCCCGGGATTCAGGGTGGACCATTTATGCACATTATCGCAGCGAAAGCGGTGGCATTCGGTGAAGCATTGGAACCGGGTTTTGTTGAATATGCAAAACAGGTCATTAAGAATGCACAGGTGCTTGCCGATGGGTTGATGGACCGGGGGTTTTCAGTAGTTTCTGGTGGTACCGATAATCATTTAATGCTTGTGGATCTTCGCTCAAAAGATATTACCGGCAAAGATGCCGAAAATATTCTTGAAGAGGCAGGCATAACCGTGAATAAAAATATGGTTCCATTTGATGATAAATCACCATTTGTGACCAGTGGTATTCGCATCGGTACTGCCGCTATGACAACACGGGGTATGAAAGAAGATGAAATGAGAATGATTGCCGGTTTTATTGACCGCGTCATTGCCACAAAAAGTAGCGAAGCCGAGCGCGTTTTAGTAAAAAAAGAAATTGGAGAGTTATGCAGCAAATTTCCACTGTATGCCGACCAACTCGAATTTGACAGAGCTTAATAGCAATATATCCTATGGACACCGAGCAGGAAACAAACCATCAGACAGATACGACAGAACAGGAAACCCCGCCGGAAAATAAACGTGGTAAAAAGGTTGAAATGCACTTCCTCGATCATCTCGAGGAGCTACGCTGGAGAATAATTAAAGCACTCGGGGGCGTTGTCGTTGCTGCAATCTTTTGTGCAATAATCGGGCACTGGCTTGTTGAGGATGTATTGTTACGTCCTGTATTACAGGCATCTCCTGCACTTGCGATTATAAATCTCAAACCATACGGCAAGGTGCTCGTCTATATGCAGGTTGTACTCCTCGGCGGTTTTATTCTCAGTGTTCCGATAATATTATATCAGTTCTGGAAATTTATTGAGCCCGGTCTTTACCCACACGAACGACGGTATATTTTTGCAATAGTTGCGTTTTCCTCGCTTTGTTTTTTCATTGGTGTTGCATTTGCTTATTTTATTATGCTACCGATAACATTGCAATTTTTTGCCGGCTTCGGGACTACCGCAATAGAAAACACCATAGCAATTAATGAATATATGAGTTTTGTGCTCAGGTTGATGATTGCGGCAGGTCTTGTTTTTGAAATGCCGATGGTTTCATTCTTTTTATCGCGACTCGGTATATTAACCCCGGCATTTATGCGTTTTTATCGCCGGCACGCGTATACTTTGTTGCTCATCGTAGCAGCGCTCATAACACCGGCTGATATCGTCAGTATGGCGATACTTGCAATTCCGTTGCTTCTCTTATATGAATTCAGTATATTTATATCCCGTGTTGCAATGAGAAAACGAGAATTAGCCCAGGAAGAGCCCGCCTGAATTTATCAATATGTTCGAATCTAAGGTCAGGTCTGTGAATCTGAAAAAAATAAGTTCTCCAATACAAGAAGATTTAAAATCATTCTCAAAACATTTTAAACGAGAGATGCGCTCCCGTGTGGGTATTGTCGACACGGTAGCACGATATATTGCCCGCCAGAAGGGTAAAAAAATCCGTCCTATTCTTGTTTTTCTATCGGCAAATTTAATCGGTTCGGTTAACGAGCGAACGTACCGTGCAGCAACCCTTGTGGAAATTCTTCACACAGCCACACTCGTTCACGATGATGTTGTTGATCAATCCGATACCCGACGAGGTCTTCCCTCAATAAATCGTATATGGAAAAATAAAGTTGCAGTTCTTATGGGTGATTATTTTCTCGCCCGTGGACTGCTTATCGCTCTCGAACAGGATGAGTTTTATTTTTTGAAGATAATCTCAGATTCCGTAAAACGAATGAGTGAAGGCGAACTGCTGCAAATACAGAAGAGTAAAACATACGACATCACTGAAGAAACATATTTTCAAATTATTTCGGGAAAAACCGCCTCGCTCATCGGAACGTGTTGTGAACTCGGAGCAGCCAGTGTGACCGACGATAAAGAACAGTGGAAACGATTGCGTGACTTTGGTGAGAACCTGGGTATGGCTTTTCAGATACGCGATGACTTGTTGGATTATATAGGCCGTTCTATAATAACCGGAAAACCAACAGGTATTGATATGAAAGAAAAGAAATTCACGTTGCCGTTAATTTACGCCCTGAAAAAAGCAGATAAGAGAAGTAACCGGAAGATCGTTCGAATAATTAAAAACGGTGCATCGAGGAAAGAAATTGATTACGTTATAGATTTTGTCGATAATCAAGGCGGATTGGAGTATGCATCTAAAAAAGCCGTAGAATATGCCGAACGAGCACGTGCATGCATAGAACCACTATCCGAATCATCTGCAAAAGACGCTATCAAAGAACTCGTCACGTTTGCAATAGAGCGAACAAAATAGCATTACTCGCTTTTGCCTCGCTTACTTTTCCCGTACTTTTTTTCAACCTCTATTGTTTTCTCATACATCTCTTGCGTTCGTACAGTTAATACCGGGCAGTGTGCCTTTCTGACGACACGCTCTGCCGTGCTTCCGAACAAGATCTGTTCAATACCGGAATGACCGTGGGTGGCCATAATAATCAGATCAATATTTTCTTCCTTTGCAGCCGTAATTATTTCTATGAACGGTTTACCGACACGCACCATTATTGATGATCGTGCACGACGTTTCGTTTCTTTTTCCTGCAGTTTCTTTAATTCTTCCTCTGCTTTCGTCTTTAATTCATCTTCAATTGAAGGTATTCCGACCTGCCCGAAGTTAAAATCAGCAGGATAAATTGCCGGTTCAACAACGTGGAGCAGTAGAATTTCACCCTTAAATTTGCGGGCAAACGGAACAGCATATTGCAGAGCTTTTTTTGAATAGGAGGAAAAATCGATTGGAACGAGAATTCGGTCAATAGGTACCATAGTTGAATCCCTGATGTTAATTATACATCGTTAATATTGCGTTATAACCACGTTAACCAATTGTGCTCATCAATTCCATCACGTGTTATACGATAAAACCGGTCCTGGAGCAGCATTGTTATCGCACCAGGTTTACCGGTGCCGATACTGATTTTATCGATGGTTTTCACCGGTGTTATTTCTGCTGCGGTTCCGGTGAAAAATACTTCATCGGCTGTATAGATAAACTCCCGTGGAATTACTTGCTCACGAATATCTACTTCTTCTTCTTCAGCTAATCGCAAAACAACACCACGTGTAATTCCATATAAAACACCTGACGCCAAAGGCGGAGTATAAAGAATGCCGTCTTTTACAATAAAAATATTCTCACCGCTGCCCTCACTAATATTTCCATGACCATCAAGAACTAGTCCCTCAGCGTAACCATTTTCAAGTGCTTCCATTTTTATAAGTTGCGCATTAATATAATTACCGCCTGCTTTTGCCATTGCGGGAATAGTGGAGCCGGCAAAGCGCCTCCAACTTGAGGTCATAACATCAATTCCGTTTTTGATTGAATCAACTCCGAGATAATGCCCCCATTCCCAGGTGGCAATAACAGTCTCAATAGGACATCGAAGTGGATTCACTCCTAATTCGTAGAATCCTCTATAGACAACAGGCCGGATATAGCAGCTTTCCAAATTATTTGCACGAATTACTTCAAGTGTTGCATTACTAAGCTCATCAATAGAGTATGGAACAGTGGTGCGGTATATCTTTGCTGAATCAACCAATCTTTCGAGATGTGGAATTAATTGAAAGACGGCGCTTCCTCGTTTAGTTTTATAACAACGGATTCCTTCAAACCATGATGAACCATAATGAACGACATGGGATAATACATGGATGGTGGCCTTATCCCACTCAATCAATGAACCATTCATCCAGATATAATCAGTTTTTTTCAAATAACAAACCTCTAAGCTATTGGTGCTTCATATATTCTGTATGTTTTGTATCGCTCGGCATTTAAAAAATCGGCTGCTCGCTGCATCATGATATTATTGTCAAGAACCCACCCTGCTTCGCCGTGATAATAGCCATATTGTACTCCGCGAACGGCCGTTTCATAAAATAATATAGCCCCTGCGCTTCCCCGTTGATATTCGTGTATTACCCCGAGCAGTATTATCCTGATAAAATCAATTTTCTTCTTGTTCAGCAACAACCGCAATGCTCCCGGTATTAAACGGCCTTTTTTATTGCGTATGAGAATCTGATTTATATCTGGAACTGAAAGACCGAATCCTACCGGTTGGTCATCTTTTTCTGCAAATAAGACAATGCGGGGATCAACGATTTGTTTAAAACTGTCGGCAAGGTGGTCAAACTCGGCATCGGTCATAGGAACAAATCCCCAGTTTTTTGACCAGGCATTATTATAAACAACTTTAACTCGATTCAATTCAGCCTTGAAATCTTTCATGTTAAGTGGTCTTATTTTAAACGTTTCCCTTTGTTTTAGTTTTTCCATAACACGGAAAAGTTTCCCTCCAAACACCTGATCCCGATGGACGTAGTAACTGTAAATGTCTTTCACTTTTTCCAATCCGGCACCTCTCATTAGATCATCATAATATTCAGGATTGTACGGCATCATAACAGCGGGTGGCTTGTCAAATCCTTCCACTAAAGTGCCGATGTCATCATTTGTTGAAGGATTCATCGGACCGCGAATTGATTCTGCTCCCCTCTCTGAAAGCCATTCTTTTGCTTTCTCTATCAGCATGTTTGAAACAGTTTGATCATTTATGGATTCAAAAAATCCAAAGAATCCCACGTTCTCATTGTGAAAAGAATTGTGGTTATGATTCAAAATAGCTGCAATTCTGCCGACAATTTCATTGTTACGATAGGAAAGAAATAACTGAATATCAGCGTGTTGATAAAAAGGATTTTTCTTCGTATCAAGTATCATCCTTCTATCGAGTAATAAGGGGGGGACCCAATTGGGATAATCCTTATACAACGGCCATACCATTTTGATGAACCGTTCGCGGTCTCGTTTGGTAGTAACCGGTACAATTTTGACAGCATTTGATTGAATTGCCATAGCTCCCAGATATGTATTATTCAATAGCTGATAAATATAATTATGATATCACCCCGAGTTCTTTACCAATTTTACCGAATATCTCGATAATTGCATCGAGATGTTCATCCTCGTGAGTAGCCATATAACTTGTACGGAGCATTTGCATACCCGGGGGGACACCCGGACTAATAAATGCATTGACAAAGACACCGGCATCGAATAATTGTCTCCAGAATATGAATGTTTTCATATCATCTCCGATAATTACCGGTACAACACCCGTTTGCCCGTCAATAATTTTAAATCCGAGCTCTTTAAATCCCTTCCGCATTTTATCACAATTTTTTATAAGTCTTTCAATCAAGTGCGGACTCTCAAGTAAAATATCAAGTGCGGCAATGGCAGCGGCAACAGCAGCAGGTGTCGGACTTGCAGAGAAAATGAGAGCCGGAGCATGGTGTTTTATGTAATTTATTACCGCACGTTCACCGACTACGAAGCCACCGAGCGACGCAAACGTTTTACTGAACGTGCCCATGGTCATATCTATCTCGTCCTCGAGACCGAAGTGGCTTGCCGTACCGCGTCCGCCCTTTCCGATTACACCCACAGAGTGTGCATCATCTACGAGAATTCTTGCATTATTCTCCTTCGCAATGCGAACAAGTTCGGGAAGATCAACTATCTCACCGGTGGTGCTGAAGACTCCGTCCGTAACAATAAGTTTCCCCTTTTCTTTTGGGATTTGAGTAATGACTCGCTCGAGATCCTTCATATTGTTGTGTTTATAACGAGCTATGTCGGCAAAAGCGCCCTTTGCCATAAGATTACCGGCAACTATACAGGCATGGTTATCTCTATCAGATACAACATACTCACCTTTTTGTACGAGGGTTGGTATAATACCCTGAGCCGTCTGGTAGCCTGTACTAAAAAGCAGGCAATCTTCTTTTCCAAAATATTCAGCGAGTCTTTTCTCCAATTCATTATGCAGATCGAGTGTACCGGTTAGATAGCGTGAACCGGAGCAACCTGTTCCATATTTTTCCACAGCCTGAATGGCAGCTTCCTTCACGCGAGGGTCTGCTGTTAGTCCCAGATAATTATTTGAACCAGCCATAATAACTTTACGGCCTTCGATCTGCACAACAGGCCCTTCATTTTCTTCAATCGGTCTGAAATATGGATAATAACCTAATGCTTTTACCTCGTCTGCTCGCTTAAAGTTGTGACATTTTTCAAATAAATCCACGTATTGCCTCCGTTACAATATTTTCTTATTCGATATTGGAATATCTACTGTTGAGATGGACATTGATATGATTAAGATTGGGGTATTGCCTGGTATCAAGAAATTACATATTTATTAGGCGTATTTATGCTATTTGCTATTACAGATTTTTTTTAATATACTTTAATCCCTCACAAAAGTCAACCGAATGATCACTCATACTAGGTAGTATTCATGACGATATTAGTAACAGGTGGAACCGGATTTATAGGAAGTCATGTTGTTGAAGATTTATTGAAAAGAAATTATGATGTTCGCTGTCTTGTTCGAAAATCAAGTAATTTACAATGGCTTGAAGCCTTACCGGTTCAATTAGTATACGGAAATTTTAACGATGTTGATTCCCTTCAAGAAGCGGTAGCCGGTGTTGATATTGTTATACACGTTGCGGGAGTTGTTGCAGCAAAAAACCGGGAAGGATTTTACAACGGAAATGTAGTTGCCACTAAAAATATCCTTGATGCGGTACAAAAATATAATACCCAACTCAAACGCTTTCTGCACGTCAGCAGTGCAACCGCGATCGGACCCGGACAAAATGAAAAACCGGTTGATGAGACCACCCCTCCCCAACCAATAACTACTTATGGGGAAAGTAAACTCGCTGCAGAACAGACAGTATTGACATATGCCGATTCGATACCCGTTACAATTATCCGGCCACCGGCTGTGTACGGTCCTCGTGATACAGCGACTTTGTCGTTTTTCCAATCGGTAAATCGGGGATTGGTTCCATTAGTGGGATTTTCACCCAAAAAGGTAAGTTTGGTACATGCGTACGATCTTGCCGGGGGCATTGTTGATGCAACATTATCGGAAAAAACCAAAGGAAAAGTATATTTTGTCGGCAGTGAAGAAATTTATAACTGGCAGCAAATCGGTGAGGTGACTGCAAAAGTGGTCGGACGAAAAACCATTAAAATACGTATACCCGAATTTTTTGTAATGGGAATAGCGGGAATTTCAGGGTTTCTATCAAAATTCAAGAAAAAACCATCTGTATTGAATTACGAAAAAGGTAAAGATATGGTAGCCGATAATTGGTCTTGCAGCGTAGAAGCAGCGAAACATGATTTTGGTTATCGGCAGAAAGTATCACTCGAGGAAGGCATTAAAAACACACTTGATTGGTACCGGGAATACGGATGGCTGTAAGACTTAGGTTCAGTTTACAGTTGGCTATAGAATACAGTTGACAATATAGCTCGTTGAGCTCTGCGAGGTTACTTATTTACTATGAACACTATTCATTCATAAAATCAACCAATCACTCCATAGCTTTATGTCTCATCCCCTGCCGTACAGATGAGTCATATGTTTTAGTCTGCTTTCGATATCGGGAGTAATCTGGTCTTGCTGAAGACGCCACTCCCAATTTCCGTTTGCTGTTGCCGGTCGGTTCATTCGTGCCCCGGTGCCGAGTGCCAGAATATCCTGCAATGGTATAATAATAACATTTGCTATCGACATCATCGCCATTCGTATAAATTCCCACGAAACCTCATCAGCGGATACCGTCCGGCCGAGATAATCGAATATTCGTTGTTGATCTGCCTGACTTGCCTCCTGTTCGAACCACCCGCGTACCGTGTTATTGTCGTGGGTACCGGTATAAACAATACAGTCTTTGACATGATTATGCGGGATATATGGTCCTTTTTCCATTCCGTCAAAAAATGCAAACAAGAGTACTTTCATGCCGGGAATAGAATATTTGTTCATTGTTTCACGAACATCCGGTGTTATAACCCCGAGATCCTCTGCAACGAGCGGTAAGCTCGGGAATGATTTACTGATGGTATTTAAAAATTCGGTTACCGGTACATCAACCCATCTGCCGTTGACTGCTGTTCTCTCTTGAGCCCCGACCTCCCAGTATGCAACTAATCCACGGAAGTGGTCGATACGGAGTAAATTAAATTGCTTGAGATTATGCCGTATTCGCTGCAACCACCAATGGAAACCGGTTTCTTTAAGACGTTCCCAATTAAACACAGGATTACCCCAGAGCTGGCCTGTAGAACTGAACAAATCGGGAGGAACACCTGCAACTGCAACCGGCTTTTTCTCCCCGTTCAATTTAAAAATTTCAGGATTTGACCATACATCAGCGCTATCGTAATTTACATAAATAGGAATATCACCGAATAATGTAACATTATTATTATTTGCGTATAGCTTTAATGCATTCCACTGTTTAAAAAATAAATATTGATAAAATTTTTGCCTGATAAGTTCATCCTGCAATTCATTGCGTAACGTTTCGATGCTATTTTTTTCTCTGTCACGAATTTCCCAAGGCCAGTCCGACCACACCCTGCCGTTAAATTTTTGTTTCAGTGCAACAAACAAAGCGAAATCATCGAGCCAGTAAGCTTCCTCAGAACAAAATTGTTCATATTCAACCGGTTTCCGGTTTTTCGAATGAAATTTATTGAACGCTATAT
The DNA here is from genome assembly GCA_003568415.1 of Ignavibacteriales bacterium. GTDB lineage: Bacteria > Bacteroidota > Ignavibacteria > T3Sed10-11 > T3Sed10-11 > T3Sed10-11. The sequence continues at coordinate 9,476 of PWXV01000009.1, read as the reverse complement.
TGAGTATTCTATTTTTAAATTCTGTTGTCTTATGATAATCAATTCTGTTGCCGTCGAATTGCTCACTGAGATTCAAATCTTTCTTTTTTAAGAGACCGTCTTCGATCAGAAACTCCGGATTGATAAGAAGAGGGTTCCCCGCATACGCAGAGTTACTGCTGTACGGAGAATTTGCATGCGCCATATCTGTTGGGTTTAACGGGAGTAATTGCCATATACTCTGATCGGTCCGTCCCAGGAAATCTACAAACTCATATGACGAAGGCCCAAGATCACCAACGCCATAGGGTGACGGTAACGATGTTACGTGAAGTAATATTCCACTGCTACGTACTTTCATGCATATTCCTTACTGATTAATAGGGCTGTCGGATAACTTGTTAAAATTTCTGCTACCGGCATACGTCCACCCTTTTCGATTCTTTCACCGGTCAACGCATTTCCCCACACCCGCGTTCGTGGCGGCGGGAGGTAAACAGCAGTATCGCCCCACACACTTTTACCAAGCGGAAATGATTGTTCGTCAACAATTGATGTGAACCATCGTGGTGCAATGGTTACCGCCGTGGCATTTTCATATTCGCGGGCGAACGCTACAACGTGATTTCGTAATTTGCCGGTTAGCCGCAATGGGCTATATTCACCATCAAGAAAAACATTTGGATGTTCTTTTCGTGCAGCGAGTGTTTTATAGGTTAACAACATTTTAATTCTTCCGTCTGAAGCGTTCGACCGTAGAATCGAAAGGTACTCAAAGACATCCTCACGACTGCTCCGTTCCACAATTTCATCTAAATATTTATCCCGAAGGTTATAATCGACCGGACGCCTGTTATCGGGATCTACCAAACTTAAATCCCACAACTCGGTTCCTTGATATAGATCGGGCACCCCAGGAGCGGTCAATTTAATTATCGTTTGTGATAATGAATTCAGTATACCGTAATGTGCGATCTTTTTCTGAAACGGTATAAATTCATCGAGGAATAAATTTTGGTCAGACGGTGTCAGAATTGCCGTTACAAATTCTTTTACTGCAGTTTCGTACTCCGTGTTGGGTTCTGACCAGAAGGAGTGTACTTTTGCTTCACGCAACATCTTTTCAATATACTGTTCCAACCGCGGTATGACTTTGTCGGCCTCACCTTCATCGAATGGATACATTCCGAGCAATGTTTGATATAACAAGTATTCTTCGTTACGGTCCGGGGCAAAATTGCCGTCTATGTTCTTTTTAAATTTTTTATTGACCGTTACCCATCGTTTTAAATGTTGTTTCCATTCCCGGGGAATTTCAGAAAGCACATTTATTCTTGCCCGAACATCCTCTCCCCGCTTGGTATCGTGCGTTGAGGTGGCATTCATTGCATACGGACTAACATCCAACCGGTTGATTGCAAAGTCGTGAAATTGATGCAATGATGTCCCGAATGAAGAGGGATCTCCGCCGACATCGTTCAGCGAGATTAATCGGTTATAAATATATAATGATGTATCTTCAAATCCTTTCGCCATCAGGGGACCGGTTAAACGTTGAAATTTCATCACAAAGTCGATACAATCGTTACGTTCTTCCTCGGTTAATTCTTCAAAGAAATCGAGCAGCAGAAACTTTTCAATCAATTTAATTTCAGCTCCGTAGGCAGGTTTGCTCGATTGTGCTTTTCTTACGGTCTCCTCAATTATTCTACGGTCTTCCTCATCAACCTCCCAACTACTGATATAGGTGCGATAAACGGGGAAATACGTAAGTATTTCGATCATACCGTTGCGCAAACCGTTAAAGGTGATATCCCGCCCATGCCGGTATTTATTAGCAATCTGCTTGAGCAGATGTGCAAGATTATCAAGGTCTCCGGTTAATTGGCGATCAATGATCAGTTTTTTCTTATCATAGAGTAACTGTGAAAAATTAATTTCCCTGCCGATAAAATCGCTGTATAGTTTCGTAAATTCTTTTTGCCGTTTTTTGTGGCAAAATAAACCGTTTACGTGATTCAGAAAATCATATCCCGAAGTTCCCTGAACCGGCCAGCTTTCCGGAAGATGTTCGTCATACTCCATTATCTTTTCAACAACGATATATAATTCATCGGATAGCCGTCGTAACCGTTGAAGGTATTCTCCCGGGTCATATAAACCATCGATATGATCAACTCGCAATCCATCGATCATTCCGCGTTGAATGAGATCAATAATAAGTGAATGCGTCGAGTGGAATACTTCCTCATCCTGGACACGGATGGAGATTAACTCATTAATGTTAAAGAACCTTTTATAGTTTAGTTCCTGATTGGCAACACGCCAGAATGATAGTCGAAAATTTTGTTTCGATAATATTTCATCGAGATGTGAAAACGATTCAGGTTTACCTTTTTCCCCGTTTAACTCTTTGAGCGTAGCGTCAATATGTTCTTGTATGATCGGGTTCGTTGAATACAATTCCCAGATCATTTTTTTTACAAAGGCAATCTGGTTGATACGATGCTCCGGATCCGAAGCAGACGGCAGGTTCTTGACTACATACAGTAATCCAAGATATTTGACATAATCGGGATATTCCTCCCCCATTCGGATTTTTAGTGTGTCGATAGCATGATCGAGAATCATCTGATACGTATCGATACGAAGTGGATAACGGTGTTCGTAATAGTTAACCGAAAATCCCTCCGCATCGTATGCAAGATATATCTCACCGTTTTCAAGGGCTTCGCCGTACAGACTTCCGAGAAATGGAGCAAGCACCCGCTTACGCATACTTTCGTCGGGATGTTTCCATACCAGATCGAAAAACTTAAAATACTGTGATGCCCTGCCGTTCTCGAGGACATCCATCAACATCCGGTTGTCGCTATCGAACGCCATATGGTTCGGCACAACATCTTGTATCCATCCGATATTTCCGGTGTGGAGTTCATTGATCAATTTCGTAAAGGATTTTTCGTCACCTATTTCGGGATTGAGTATTGTGGGATCGACGATATCGTAGCCGTGCTCGCTTCCTTTTCGTGCCTTAAAAACAGGCGAGGCATAGATATGTGATATTCCGAGTTTATCGAAATATGGTACTAATTCCTCGATATGCTTAAATCCAAACGAGGGATTGAATTGTATGCGATATGTAGCTTTAACGGGTCTTAACATTCAATTGCAACCTGTAAATTGGTCCCGAGATTATTAAACTCATTAATCCAGCGATCTGCAAGTTCATTGCCGTTTTTACTTTTTTCCTGCATATGTTCACAGGTTGTTTTTGCAATGGTAAAATATATGTTTTGCGCTTTCCAGAAATCACAGATATCTTTAATAGGACGCAGTATACCAACCACAGTATTGATCAACTCGAGTAGCTGTATATTTTCAATATCATTTTTAAACACTATCATTTTATCTTCAGTCCACTCGGAAACTTTAAGACGAATTGCCGGGGCATCTAATTCGACACTCCATTTTTGAACTTCTTTGATCAAATTTTGCAGTTTATCGATATCGATATCCGCATCTTCAAATACGTGTATAAAATCCACGTTGATCGTATATTCAACAGCCATCGCAAGCGGCTTGGGAATGGGTATATTGAGTTCGCGGAGATATGTCATCGTAGTATAGTTATTATCATATATCTGACGGTAAAACGACTCCGCGTTTTGTAATGGTTGTTTTAATATCTGACTTTTTTCAAAGATCTTTCGCTGATCATCTTTGAAGAGATGCCTCATTGAATAACGATGTGTTCCGAAATAGGTATCCAGTAATCTGATGATTTCACCGATCTCTGCTTTTTCAAATGCATCCTGAATATTTTTCCTCATATCCTCGTAATCACCGTTATCAAAGTACTCCTTCACTCCGCCGTATATATTATGATCTCCGAGATGAATGGCTGCATATTCAATATTTTTTTCCCCTAATGTCAACTCGGAAGTAATATGAGCTTTACCCAGGGTTAATCTCAATTTACCGGCCTCACGTTTCTCATTGGCTATACTATTAACGGTATAACAGTATATTGTCGATGTTTCAGGATATCTTTCGAACAATGATGAAACCGAATAATGTGCCCCAACCCGTAAAAGGTCCACACGCGATGGTCGGACATATTTTTCATACGGATCGCGTCCGGATGCAAACACGTTGCTCGGTGCCTTTTCAATCCGTTTGAGAAATTCCTCTTCAAGTTTCAACTCATCGAGATCTTCGGCAATTTGCATTACCCGTGCGGCATACTGCATTATTTGCGTGGTCTCAATTCCCGATATTTCATCAAAGAACCAGCCGCAGCTTGTATACATTAACATTGCATTTCGTTGTAGTTCAAGAAGTTTCAACAGGGTCTGCTTATCTTCCTGTGTAAGGGTTTTCCCTGTTTTTTCATGGAGAAATTCATCAATTTTTTCACGGGAGCGGTTGAGTATAACTTCGATATAATCATCCCGTACAGCCCATGGATCACGGACGTATTGCGCGATGCGCATTTCATAGGTCGGCACCATCGCATCACGCAGCCAATCCAGCGCATCGCGCAACGGTTTTCTCCATTTCTGATGCCACCCCGGATGCATTCCTGAATGACAGCCGCAGTCTTCCTTCCAGCGCCCGATACCGTGAATACAACTCCATGATGAATTTTCAACTATCTCAACTTCATAGGTTGGCTGAAATTTTGCCAGAAAGTCAGGATAAATTGTTAAATAATGTTCACTGTTTTTCTCGATAAAGTGTAAACAATAGGTGAGTGCCATTTCTCCATGCCGGTGATGATGGCCGTACGTTTCACCGTCGGTGGCAATATGTACCAGTTGCGGCTCATCGGTATCTTTAAATCCCGAGATCAATCGCTTCGCAAAAAACTCACCATTGTTTAACAATCCGCCGAATGCAATATCCTGTGAAATCGGTCCGTCATAAAAGAATAAACAGATGGATTTTCCTGACGGCAGCCGGCATAAATATGGCATAGTGGGATCGACGCGTCCGCCGCTTACATCCTGCCATCTACCGCCCCTGCCCAGCTTACGCACCCGATATGCCTGGTGCGGTGCAAGTACCGTGAATTTAATTCCTTCATCTGCCAGGACCTCAAGCGTTTCGGTGTCGACGGCTGTCTCCGGCAGCCACATTCCCTCCGGAAATCTCTTAAACCGATTTTCGAAATCCTGAATTCCCCAGCGTACCTGCGTAATTTTATCACGTTTATTAGCAAGAGGCATGATCATATGATTATATACCTGGGCCATAGCCGATCCATGGCCGGAAAATCGCTGCATGCTCAACTTGTCCGCATCGAGTATAGCGTTGTAAACCTCGGGGCGATGTGCCTCTAACCACGAAAGTAATGTAGGGCCGAAATTAAAGCTGATCTGCGAGTAATTATTTACAATGTTCGCAACTTTATTTCCGTTAACTAAAATACGCGAAGCCATATTTGGTGCATAGCATTCATCGGTTATGCGGTCATTCCAGTCGTGATATGGATAGGCAGAGTCCTGATGTTCTACATACTCAAGCCAGGCATTTTCACGTGGTGGTTGATAAAAATGACCGTGTATACAAATATATTTACTCATTTTTTATGTATTTCGTAAAACTATAAAACTAAATTTATCGATGGTGAGATCGTCTTCCGGATGAAGTACATCATCGAGAGGTGTGCTCTCGCCTCCCCATTCCGTTGCCGCGGAATTGAGTAGCATTTTCCACTTATGCCGGTAAGCCAGCAGCTTTATTGTAACCGAATCTGGATTCATATTAATGACAGCAAGTATTCGATAGTCATCTTTCCATCGTTGCACTACCAGAACCCGGTCACTCTCGAAACCGAACACATCAAGATGGTCCTTGCTTAAGTACCTGAGTGCCGGAATCTGACTGCGTAATGTAAACAATTTTTTGTAAAATTCGAAGAGCGTTTTATAATGTCCCCTCTCTTTTTTTGTATGATCAAGACGCGACCGTTCAAACGTTTTTTCATCCTGCGGATCGGGTGCTTCTCCCTGTGCGTGGAATTCCTTGAATTCATCCTTTCTTCCCCGACGAACTGCTTCGATCAATCCCGGATCGGAGTGACTCACAAAATATTGAAACGGATTATCTTCACCGTATTCTTCGCCCATAAATATGAGCGGAATATATGGAGACAACAATGTTAAACCCGCAATCAGCTTTAATTTTTCAAATGTGACGAGCGTTGTCAGGCGCTCACCCAGCATACGGTTGCCGACCTGGTCATGATTCTGCGAGCAAATAACGAATTGTTCTGCAGGACGTTCACGGGAAGAATTCCCGTGACTCCGTTTACGAAATTCAGAATACGAACCATCATATACAAAACCTTCTTTGAGCGCTTTTGCCAGATGGTCTATACCGCCAAAATCTTTATAATATCCCGATTTCTCACCGGTAAACAATGCGTGGATCGAATGGTGAAAATCGTCACTCCATTGTGCGTCGAGACCATATCCGCCAAGTTCCGGGGGATTTATAATTCTGGTGTCGTTAAGATCGCTTTCGGCTATGAGATAAAACTTGCGTTTATGTTTCCGGGAACACTCATTGGTACGATCAGCAAGGCAATGCAGAAAATGCTTTGCGCTCATATCGTAGATCGCATGCACTGCGTCAAGACGGAGGGCATCGATGTGAAATATTTCGAACCAGTATATCGCATTATCGATAAAATATTTTTTCACTTCATCGCTGTGCTCGTCATCGAAGTTTACTGCTTCTCCCCAGGGTGTAGAGTATTTTCCCGTGAAATAATTTCCAAAATCGCGTAAATAATTCCCTTCCGGACCAAGATGATTATACACCACATCCATAATAACCGCCATGCCGCGTTTATGACATTCATTGATCAGCTGTTTTAAATCCTCCGGTGTTCCGTATGAATTCTGAGCCGCATACGGATAGACACCGTCATATCCCCAGTTTCTATCGCCGGGAAATTGGGCAACGGGCATCAGCTCGATGGCAGTAATTCCAAGTTTCTTCAATTCATCTAACCAGGGAATGATAGCAGTGAAGGTGCCTTCGGGAGTATATGTTCCGATGTGAAGTTCGTAGATCACATACTCCGCAATATCGAGGCCGCGCCAACCCTGGTCTTCCCATGAAAAATTCTTGTGTTCGATTACCTGTGAGGGTTTATGAACGCCTTCAGGTTGATAATGTGATACGGGATCGGGACGTACGGTATCCCTATCAAGGGCATACATATATGTTGTGCCGGGTTGAATGTCATCAGCTTCAGTTTTCCAGTATCCTTTCCCGATACGGTGCATTGGTATGGTTCGTTCCTGCGGTGAGTATATCTTCAGTTCTACTATTTCCGCACGCGGAGCCCATACAACAAATGTACAAGCCCCGTTCCCCTGATAATTAGCTCCGAGAGTCATAGTATGTTATCCGCCTTTACTTCTAAACATCGAAACCGATAGCGGAGGTAATGTCAGGTTTAATGATTGATAATGGCCGTGATTCGGTACCGGTGTTGTATCCAACCCGCCATTGTTTCCTTTATCGCTTCCGCCATAATATGCCGAATCGCTGTTAAAAATCTCCTGCCAGTAACCACTCCGCGGTACCCCGATACGATAATTTTCACGATATACAGGCGTCAGGTTGCACACTACAAAAACAATGTCGTTTGTTGTTTTACCTTTGCGAAGAAAGCTAATGATGCTGTTTTCCCAGTCGGTAATATCCACCCATTTAAAACCCTTTGGATCGAAATCGACTTCATACAAACAGGGTTCGGATTTATACAGCGCATTCAAATCTTTCATCATTTGTCTGACACCCTGATGCGGATAGAATTGCAGCAAGTGCCAGTCGACGCTGCCGTCGTGTTTCCATTCATCCCACTGTGCGATTTCGGAACCCATAAAAAGAAGCTTCTTGCCCGGATGGGCATACATGTAGGCCAGCAGCGCTCTCAGATTAGCGTATTTCGCCCAATCGTCGCCGGGCATTTTACCCAGGAGTGAACCTTTTCCGTGGACAACTTCATCATGTGAAATAGGCAGCGCAAAGTTTTCGTTAAATGCATAGAGCAAACTGAACGTAAGCGAGTGGTGATGAAATTTTCGATGTATCGGATCATTAGAAAAATATTCAAGCGTATCGTGCATCCATCCCATATTCCATTTCATACCAAACCCGAGTCCGCCCACATACACTGGGCGCGACACCATCGGCCAAGCAGTCGATTCCTCGGCTATTGTTTGAGTATCGGGGAAATTTTCATAGACGACTTCGTTAAATCGCTTGAGCAGTGATATTGCACCGAGATTTTCATTGCCGCCATATTCGTTGGGGATCCATTCGCCTTCCTCCCGTGAATAGTTGAGGTACAACATCGATGCAACGGCATCGACACGGAGTCCGTCAATGTGAAACTTGTCAAGCCAGTACAGTGCGCTGCTCAGTAAAAATGCCCGCACCTCATTGCGATCGTAATTAAATATATAACTCTTCCAGTCGGGATGAAATCCCTTACGAGGATCCTGGTGTTCGTAGAGGTGTGTGCCGTCAAAATACACGAGTCCGTGTTCATCGCTCGGAAAATGTGAGGGTACCCAATCAAGGATAACACCGATACCGTTTTGATGCAGATAGTCAACAAGGTACATAAAATCCTGCGGCGTACCATAGCGGCTGGTGGGTGCAAAGTAACCGGTAACCTGGTAACCCCACGAGCCATAAAATGGGTGTTCCATTATCGGCAGAAATTCAACGTGCGTAAAACCGATATCTTTCACATATTCTGCAAGTTTCGGTGCAAGTTCCCGGTAATTCAAAGAACGGTTACCGTCCTCAGGGATGCGCATCCACGATCCTAAATGAACTTCATAAATTGAGAATGGTGCATCCAGAGAATTGTTACGGTGACGGTTTCGCATCCAGTCGTCATCGTTCCAGGAATAATCGAGATCCCACACTTTCGAACCGGTTTTTGGCGGTGTTTCACAATGCATGGCATACGGATCGCTGCGAAGCGTACGATACATATTGAATTTCGAATGTATATTATACTTGTAGATCGTTCCCTTTTCAAGCTCCGGTATAAATCCTTCCCATATCCCCGACTCATCCTCACGGATTTTCAACGGATGCGACTCGCGATTCCATTCATTAAAATCACCGACAACTGAAACAAAATCCGCATTTGGCGCCCACACTGCAAAGTAAGCACCTTTTATACCGTTGTGTTCTACTCTATGTGAACCGAGCTTATTGTATAACTTGTAATGACTTGCCTGTTTATACAGATATATATCGTGATCGCTTATCAAGCTAAAATCGTGTTGTATGGAATTCTGTTTATTCACACTCACGTCTGTTTTCCTTTTTTTCTCTGTTGTTTTTTTCTTGGTTGTCTTCTTTTCAGTGTCCGGATTCTTTTTCCGCGGCATATCTTATTCCTCCAATAAATCCATAATTCCACGAATTGGAATTTTCACCCAATCGGGGCGGTA
>PWXV01000317.1 GCA_003568415.1 Ignavibacteriales bacterium | reverse complement strand
GTGCGATTCATCGGCGTTGGTGAGAAACTTGAAGACCTGCAGCCGTTCGACCGCAAAATTTTTGTGGATGCATTATTTCAAATCGAACGAGAAACATCATGAAGCTCCGTTATCATACATATGATTTGCAGTTACAACACACTTTTACCATTGCCCGTGAATCAAGCGATGTTTCTACCGTTGTATTCGTAGAGCTTGAGCATGACGGTATTACGGGATATGGAGAAGCCGCACCATCTGAACGATACGGTGAAACACCGGATACGGTGATTGATTTTCTTAAAAAAGTAGAAATTGAAAAGATTGATGATCCTTTTCTTATTGAAAGAAATGCAGGATACCTCGAATCGCTTTCATCAAAAGACTACTCGGCGCGAACGGCAATTGATATTGCATTGCATGATTGGGTTGGTAAGGCACTCGGGATTCCCCTGTATAAAATGTGGGGATTGTCTCCTGACGATACACCTAAAACAACATTTACCATTGGTATTGATACACCTGAGAAAATAAAGGAAAAAGTGCGGGAGGCGGAGCAGTATCCATTATTGAAGATCAAACTTGGCGGTGAAAATGATGAAGAAATTCTGGATGCGGTGCGATCCGTTACCGATAAAGTGCTCCGGGTTGATGCTAATGAAGGGTGGACAATCCGGGAAATTGCACTTGAAAAAATAGTATGGCTGCAGCGGAATGAGGTAGAATTTGTTGAACAACCGATGCCCGCCGACATGGTACTCGAAACTGCATGGCTTCGGGAGCGGGCATCGATCCCCGTCATTGCAGATGAGAACGTTGTTACCCTGTACGATGTTCCAAGAGTTAGAGGAGCTTTCGACGGCATTAATATTAAGCTGATGAAATGCGGCGGACTGAATGCGGCATTGAAAATGATTTATACCGCTAAGTCAATGAAAATGAGTATTATGATGGGATGTATGGTCGAAAGTTCGGTTGCAATAAGTGCGGCGGCACAATTATCGCCATTACTGGATTATGCGGATCTTGACGGTAATTTGCTCATTACTAACGATCCGTTCGAGGGTGTAATGGTTGAGAACGGACGGTTAATTCTTTCGGATAAACCCGGAATCGGCGTTACCAAAAAAGGAGGGACGTAAGTATGTTCATGCGGAAACCATCATACCGCAGTTTTGATTATACTCCTCGTTTTTATAAACCGGAGGAGGATGAGGAAAACAGACGGCGCTGGCGTTTAAGCGTTAAATTTAAAAGTCAAAGAAAACGTACCCGGCGGCGCCCGGTATTCATCTATGTTGCTATTCTCGCATTGGTGATTTATATGTATCTTGCACTGGCAGGAGTGATTTAAAAAACGTTGTTACAGATGAAACAATCCATACACATTCTTCCGGAAGATATAGCAAGTAAAATCGCAGCCGGCGAAGTGATCCAGCGCCCCGCTTCGGTGGTGAAGGAAACTCTCGAGAATTCTATTGATGCCGGTGCCCGAAACATTGTTGTTACAATCAAAGAGAGCGGCAAGGCGCTCATGCAAATTGCCGATGACGGTCAGGGTATCTCACCGTCCGATGTAACCGTCGCTTTCGAACGTCACGCGACAAGTAAAATTCAATCATACGATGATCTTGAAAATATCAGAACACTGGGTTTTCGGGGTGAGGCACTCGCCTCGATCGCTGCAGTGGCGCAGGTAGAAATTAAATCACGGGTTGACGATGAAGAGGTCGGTTTAAGTATGAAAGTAGAAGGCGCCATGAAGCGCGATCCCGAACCATGCGGAATGGAAACCGGTACAATGCTCACGGTTAAGAACTTATTTTATAATACGCCTGCCCGACGCAACTTCCTGAAAACAAATGCGACAGAATTTAAACATATTCTCGAAACTATCCAGCGCGCTGCACTAGCATATCCCGATATCGCTTTTACATTCATTAGCGATGATGATACAGTTTTTTCTGTTGAACCATCCAACCTGATCACAAGAATTCGTGAATTATTTGGTGAGGAATTAAGCGAAGGTTTGATGGAGTGTAATGAGGAAACCGATTATCTCACGGTGTATGGTTTCCTCGCAAAACCTGAATACTCACGCCGCACTCGTAACGATCAGTTTCTGTTTCTTAACCGGCGATATATAGTAAACCGGGCCATTAATCATGCGGTGTATCGGGCATATGAACATCTGCTAATCAAAGGCAGTTATCCGTTTTATGTATTATTTATTGATGTCGATCCATCGCGTATTGATGTGAATATCCATCCCTCCAAACTTGAGGCAAAGTTCGATAATGAACGGAGCGTTTATGGAATCGTCACGTCGGTTGTCAGGAAAACGCTTGCACAGCATGATATGATGCCATCGCTGACTATAAGCGATACTGTCGAAGGAACTCCCCGCACACACACAACACCTAACCGGGAACAATCGCCGCTGCATATGTTTAGAGTCAATCCAAAAACAGGTGAGTTAATCGAGGAAACTATCCGCAGGGAGGAAAAGAGGGAGAACTTCAATTTATTTCAACGGGATAGTTTTAAAATCCCTCAGCGGAGAGACCCGGAAAGTCACTATGAGCACGAAGGGGAGCAAAAAAGTCACGATAGTAGTGCAGAATCGGGATTGATATATCAATTGCATAATAAATATATACTTGCCCAGATACGATCGGGTTTAATGATAATTGATCAACACGTTGCTCACGAGCGCATTCTGTACGAACGGGCATTGAAACGTTTTACTACGCAAAATCCCGCTTCACAGCAGTTGCTCTTTCCGGAAACAGTTGAACTCGGGCATGCTGAGGTGGAACTAGTAAAAGAAATACATCCGTTATTACATACACTGGGATTTGATCTGAAAATATTCAGCAAAAACACAATTGTTATTGAAGGAATTCCGGCCGATGTGCGTCCCGGTTATGAACATAATATTCTTCAAAAAGTATTGGATGAATATCGCTCCACTATGGATGCGCAAATTGACGTTCGCGATAACCTCGCAAAATCTTTTGCGTGTAAAACGGCAATTAAATCCGGAGATTCATTAACTGATGAGGAAATGCGAGATTTGATAGACCAATTGTTTGGGACCGAAATGCCGTATGTCTGTCCGCACGGCCGCCCTGTGGTTATTAAATTGAGCGTTGAAGAACTTGACAAAAAATTCGGAAGAACATAAAAAACATGTCCCATAAATAGTAGAGTGGATTACTTATGAGTACAGTACATTCAAACGGTCAATATAAAGATCGCAAAAAGAAGTGGGAAGAAGAAGCCCGGCATATGCAGGTACGCCCGTACAAGTTTACAACAGTAAGCGGTGAAGAGATAAAAATATTGTACGGCCCCGATGATGTTGAACATATCGATCCGGTTAACGATATCGGATTACCGGGTGAATACCCGTACACACGTGGTATTCATAAAACAATGTACCGGGGACGGTTGTGGACAATGCGTCAGTTTGCCGGTTTTGGTACACCGGAAGATACCAACGAGCGATACCATTATTTATTGAAACATGGTCAGACCGGTTTATCGGTTGCATTCGATCTCCCGACGTTGATGGGACGTGATGCCGATGATCCGCTCTCGGAGGGTGAAGTTGGTATTTGCGGTGTTGCTGTTTCATCGCTTGCCGATATGGAGGTGTTGTTTAAAGGCATACCACTCGATAAGGTATCGACATCGATGACGATCAACGCGCCTGCAGCTATGCTGCTTGCGTATTATATTGTTGTTGCAGAAAAACAGGGTGTAAGTCCGGATAAGCTTCGCGGAACTATCCAGAATGATATGCTGAAAGAATACATAGCACAGAAGGAGTGGATATACCCGCCCGAGCCGTCAATGCGCATCATTGTCGATATGTTTAAATACTGTAAAGATGAAATGCCGCAGTGGAATCCAATTTCAATAAGCGGGTATCATATCCGTGAAGCGGGCTCAACTGCGGTGCAGGAGCTTGCCTTTACGCTGGCAGACGGGTTTGCGTATGTTGAAGCCGCACTCGAAGCGGGGATGAATATTGATGAATTTGCACCGCGTTTATCATTTTTCTTTAATTCGCATATTGATTTCTTTGAGGAAATAGCAAAGTACCGCGCTGCACGAAGAATTTATGCAAAACGGATGCGTGAAAAATACGGTGCAAAAAATCTAAAGTCATGGACGCTGCGGTTTCACACACAAACAGCCGGTTGTTCATTAACTGCCCAGCAGCCTGAGAACAATATTGTACGTACTGCATTCGAGGCGCTTGCCGGTGTGCTTGGGGGCACGCAATCGCTCCACACAAATTCAATGGATGAAACGCTCGCATTGCCATCGGAGAAAGCTGTGACGATTGCACTGCGTACACAACAAATACTTGCACACGAAACCGGTGTGACAAACACAATCGATCCGCTTGCAGGGAGTTATTTTATTGAAAATCTAACAACCGAAATGGAACAGAAAGCAGAGGAGTATTTCAAGCGAATTGACGAACTCGGTGGGGTAATACCTGCTATCGAACAGGGATTCTTCCAGCGTGAAATAGCTGATGCAGCGTACCAATATCAACAGGATCTTGACAGAAAAGAAAAGGTTATTGTCGGCGTGAATGAATTTGTGCACGAAAATGAAGAGGTTGAAATTCCGCTTCTGTACATTCCACCGGAGGTTGAACAGAGACAAAAACAGCGGCTGGCTGATGTGCGGCAATCACGGAATCAACAAGCAGTTGATCAAAGTTTGCAATCGTTAGTGCAGGCTGCCCGGGATGGAAAAAACCTCATGCCGCCGATTATCGAGGCCTCACGAAATTACGTAACTCTTGGCGAGATGTGTAATGCGTTAACTGAAGTATTCGGGATATACGAGGAGCCGGTGATTTTTTAAGACTTGACTATCAATCGGCGGAGCGCTATATTGCACTTTATGTTGTACAACAACGGGAATTGACCAATGGAAGACTTCAAGCCCACATATAATCGGATGGATTATATATTACTCGTCGAAGATGAAGTTTCGATGCAGGAACTTATGAAAGACCTGCTTGAATCAAACGGATATAACGTTTTAATTGCGAACGATGGATTTGAAGCGCTTGAGACATATCGGCAGAAAGGTGATATGATATCGCTTGTTGTTCTGGACGTTATGCTTCCCGAGATGGATGGTCGAGATACATATTGGGAATTAAAAAAGATAAATGAAAATGTGAAAGCCTTTTTCTGTACTGGTTTCGCGTCACTGGTGGAGATCCAATCGCTAACCGAAAAAGAAAATCTGTACGCTATACAGAAACCTTTTTCACCGAAAGAATTTCTGGCAGTTGTAAAAGAGGTCCTCAGCGACGAACCGCGCGTCGGGTACTGACTTGCGAAAATTCACAAAAGTTAGTATATTAATATTCTGAAATAATTAAAAACCGGGGTCGTAGTTCAGTTTGGTTAGAACGCCTGCCTGTCACGCAGGAGGTCGCGAGTTCGAGTCTCGTCGACCCCGCTTAGAAAGCCGCTAACAAAGCGGCTTTTTTTATATGGTATACTATATCGGGGATTCCAACCATGTGGTATGTCTGCATAATTCAGAGTGATATAGATAGTTCATATTATGTGGGTTCTGCACACGATGTTCCACTTCGCGTCGAACGTCACAACGCAGGCTGGACTCGTTCGACAAAAGGTAAACGCCCATGGAATTTGATATATACAGAAGCGTATGAGAGTAAATCACAGGCAGCCAGACGTGAATATCAAATAAAACGATGGAAAAGCCGGAAAAAGATTGAGGAGTTAATCAACCGTTCAAGAGACACTGACGACAAAACTGATAACCCGTAAGTCACGCAGGAGGTCGTCCAGATGTCCCGATAAAATCGGGAGGAAAGTCTCGCCTGCCCCGCGTTTTTTGCGGGGCCTGCCCCGTGCTGTTTGCGGGATCAACTACTCAATAAAAAGTTACAGAAGTAAATTGTTGTTAGCGGTTTTTAATTCCCCGCCAAATAAATCCAAATTACTTTAGTTGAATGAAAAATATAATAATACAAACTTTCCCGGCAAGAGTCGTAAGAAATAGTGAGTAAGTTACAGTATTTTGGATTAACTTTCTTACTGACCGTGCCGGGTCATTCTGCATCTTACACAATCCGCACCGGCGTGCGGGGTTACAGGTTATGTGTGATATGAACCTGTCCGGCACATGTCGTATGAAGATGTGAGAAAGTTTCATGACTTTTGATTAGCTTACTTGAAGGATGTGCCGGACAAGTCTGCTCATCCCCTCATGTTTATATTTACCTTAAAATTTTGTAGATTTAGTGCAACGTATAGCTGAAAGTAAATTCAATAAATCTGCGTTTATGTAACACCCTCCCGCACGTGATCGGCAAAAGTGCTTAGATCCCGTATGTTGTATATTTACTGCAAACGCTTTTTTAATTGAATCGAACTATGTACAGAACACGCTGCACTTTGAATAGCTGACCGGAGAATTATATGAAAATGGCACGCACACTTAAAATATTACTATCCGTTATTGTCGTACTCTTATTGTGTGTATCAATGGTGTTTGCTCATTACACCTGGATCCATCCGCTTCTGAAGTCGGTTCAGACCGGTGAAACCGTCACCGTCAGAATTTCGACCGGACACGCATTCCCGGAAAGCGAGCACGCCCCATCGATTGAAAATCTGACATCCTTTGCCGTGCCGCCTTCCGGTGAGATGATATCGTTACAGTTTACCGAAGATGAACAATTTTTACAATCTTCATACACGGTCGGGGAGGAGGGGCTGCACACCCTTTGTTTTGAATCTGACCGGGGAGTCATCAGCAGAACGACCAGGGGCTGGCAGCCGGGAGGAAAAGATCAGCACCCGCACGCTACAACAAGTATGAATTTTTATACTTCCGCGCTGGCTCATGTGTATGCCGGAGACAGTATACCAAACGGTTCCGAACAGGTCGATTTGAAATTTGAGCTAATCTATAAAATCGAAAATAACCGGATACTCCTTACTGCCTACCGTGATTCTGAACCTTTGGAGGGTGCGGAAATTTCAGTGGTCAAAACCGGTTCACGGCAAGGTGAAATAATCGGGACTACAAATGCTTCGGGACAATTGTCGTATACACCGGACAGGTTGACGGATGAGGCGTTATTTATTGCAGAATACAGCCGCGATGCACCGGATGGTAGTAATTATGATACGGATTATCTGCGCTCAACGTTGTATTTGAATGTGAACTAAAGTCATGCACATTTCCGATGGAATAATCAGTGTTCCGGTTTGTCTCGCCGCCAATGCAGCTTCAATCATTATCATTTATCAGGTAGGGAAAAAAACCGAACCGGAAGACATCCCGAAGATGGGAATGATGGGAGCGGCATTGTTCGTAGCATCGCTTGTTCATTTTCCGTTAGCCGGTGCTTCAATCCATCTGGGGTTGTTCGGACTTGCCGGCATTATTCTCGGGAAGCGTGCTTTCCCGGTTATTTTTACGGCGCTGCTATTGCAATCGCTCATCTTCCAGCACGGCGGTCTGTTAACCGTGGGTGTCAATTCGATAAACATGGGAGCCGGGGCGTTTGTCGCGATGTTTCTCTGGCGATGGCGGACGCTTCCGGAATATGTGCGGGCACTGCTGGCAGGATTTGCGGGAATTATCGTCCCCGTTATGCTGATGGCAATTGAATTTCAATTGTCCGGATATGGCAGAGGTATCGTCTATCTGCTCTCCATATATTTACTGGCAGCCCTTGTTGAAAGCGGTATTACATTATCGATCGTAAAGTTTTTCCGGAGCGTTAAAGCGGATATTCTTCCGAGATAAATTTATTTGTGGAATTATTTCTCACTGAAAATGTCATCCCGAAGTGAGAAATTGTCACCCTTCGACTCCGCTCAGGGTGACGATCTATTAAGATTATGACACAATCCAATTTTGTGTAGGGTTTTAGGCTGAGTTTATTATAAAAGAGGTTTTAATTTATTATAGGAATGACATAGTCCATTAGTGCGAGGGATGTCAGACTGAGCCCCGACAAGTCGGGGAAGTCTGAGTGCGATGGCCTTTGCGTCATTGGCAGCGGAGTCGAAGCCTGGTGGCGATGACATTGCTGGCATTAGCATCGATTTCGAGATATGACTTATACTTTTTCAGCAAAAACCAATTAGTATTCACCGTTACTACATAGACGGAGAAAAATCACATGCCAAAGTATTTTTTACTGTGTATTATTCTTATATTCATACTAAACACCGAAAGCTCAGCCCACGATGTCAACGTTGAGATTATCAAAAGTTATCCGTCGGTAATTATCAGAGCCAACTATTTTCAGGCGGAGCCGCTTTCTTACGCCGAAGTTATGGTTTTCTCGCCCGAAAGTGACGCCGTGGAATATCAATACGGCCGGACGGATAAATCCGGTTATTTTGCTTTTGTACCGGACGGTACAGGCAATTGGAAAATTACCGTCGACGATGAAATGGGACATTTTAAAGAAACGGTTGTTACTATTACCGATGATTTCTTCACCGGCGAGGATGCAACCGCTGTTTTTGCACGTACGAACGACCGGTCGTCGATCTATGATCTGCACCCGGTATATAAGATCATTTTCGGTCTGGCTTTGATATTCGGTATAACGGGGATATTTTATTGGTTCAAAGCCAGACAGGCACTTCAAGGTAAAACGGGTAAACTTTGAAACACGACTTTTTAGATAAATACAGTAATCTCGACTCTCCCATCCACCGGCTCGATCCGCGGGTAAA
The DNA here is from genome assembly GCA_003568415.1 of Ignavibacteriales bacterium. Lineage (GTDB taxonomy): Bacteria > Bacteroidota > Ignavibacteria > T3Sed10-11 > T3Sed10-11 > T3Sed10-11. The sequence continues at coordinate 1,447 of PWXV01000317.1, read as the reverse complement.
GATACTATCCGTATTTCTGGCAATCGTTATTATTGTGTCGGAACCGCTCGGTGAATTATTTCATTTTGTATTCTACTTCGTCATTATTGCTCTTCTTGTCGGTCTCAGCCGCGTGCCGCTGAAGTATCTGCTGGTGCGATGTCTGATCATTTCACCGTTCATTGTGATGGCTGCGGCATTTCTTCCTCTTTCGGTGAAGTTATCGCCTGAACTACAGCCCGATTACTCTGGATACTCTGTTTATCATGCGTCACTAACAATTCTTTTCAAAGCATACTCGGCGGTTATTTTACTTGTTCTGCTGACGTCAACGGAGAAATTTCAGAGACTGCTGCTCGGGATCCGGAAACTGAAGATGCCCCGGTTGGTTGGCGTTATATCGGCACTTATGTACCGCTATATATTTCTGTTGACTGATGAGGTGCTTAAAACCACACGGGCACGCGAAAGCCGGACACCCGGAAAATTAAAAAAATCAAAGATCAAAGTGTACGGAAATCAAATGGCGATGGTTTTCATCAGAAGCTGGGAGCGGGCGCACAGAGTGTATGATGCAATGCTGTCGCGGGGTTTCCATGGAGAGTTTCCGGATACCCGGACGCTGCGCTTGTCGGGAAGCGATGTATTCGTAGCTATTATTTTTGTCGGTATCCTTTTAGTCATTCGATTGGGAATATAATATCTATGCCAACCGGAATTAAATTAGAAAATCTGAGTTTTTCTTACAGCCGTGGTAAAAAAGTTCTTAAGAATGTTACGGTTGAAATACAACCCGGCGAACGATTCGGGATCATAGGTCCGTCGGGAGCGGGGAAGTCGACACTGCTTCTTCACTTAAACGGTATTTTATCCGGAGAAGGTACTATACAAATCGGGGAGACAATAGTTAATAAAGAATCGATTGCCGATGTGCGCAGAAAGGTCGGACTCGTTTTTCAAAATCCCGATGATCAGTTATTTAATCCGACAGTGGAAGAAGACATCGCTTTCGGTCCGCTGAACTTCGGCCTGAACGGCGAAACGGTTTCCGAAAGAGTTCGTGAAGCATTACAGGCAATGAACCTTACCGGATTCGAGAAGTTGACGTCGCACCATTTATCCCTGGGTGAACGAAAGCGTGTTGCTCTCGCCACGGTTCTTGCGATGCGTCCGGAAGTGATCGCCCTCGACGAACCGTTTTCAAATCTCGATCCCGCAATGGTGTTGCAGCTCATGAAAATATTAAAAGGACTCGATGCCACCCTGGTGCTTGTATCACAATCGATATTACCGATAGTTGCATGCTGTGACCGGATGGCGATTCTTAAAGAGGGGGAAATCGTGGCGGTCGGTCCGCCCAAACAACTTGCCGCGAATGTGGAACTGATGCGGTCCTGCGGTCTGGATTTGAGTTTTTACCGTGAAATTTTTAAAGAGATTTTTCCCGGATAGAAAAACAGGCTGTCAT
>PWXV01000091.1 GCA_003568415.1 Ignavibacteriales bacterium | reverse complement strand
TGAGTGTGTTTCATATATGAAACATCGTTTCATATACCAGAATATAGAAATTAAAAAATGTTTTGTCAAATTATTTTTTCAGCGTTTCATAGGTAAATTAAGACGGTAGTCTCTTCCATAGATAGAGCACTCTATGGTATATTGTTATATAGATACGTCAAGATTAATAATACCCTATTTTATGTGCACTGACCGCTTATTTTTTACCACAGAGAACCAATTTCAACATTTTTTTGCCGCACGTTTAATTCGCTCAATACCCGTTGTGTATGAACGTAATCAGGCATTTTACTATGAATTTTTCGGGTCTTTGATTTTCGCGTCGCCGGCAAAATATTTATACAACAGCAATGTTAATGTAAACGAAACTGTTAGTATTGCAAGCGGAATTAGTATACCGATCATCATAAAGTTTGTATTACTATATACGTGGTTGTCTGATTTATTTCCGACGTCGCTTACGATAAGCAACCCAGGCTACAATCAATCCCAGAAAAGAAACACCGTATGCTATTGTCATACCGATTACCATTGCAAATTCCTGCTCCATGCTTTACTCCTCCCATCGAACTGATCGTTCAAGTTGTTTAATATATTCTTTTTGCTTTTTCTCATAATCCCTGGAGATGGCTTTCAATTTCGGATTGATGATCCAGTGCATTAACCATATCAAAAAGATACACACTCCCACTATGACAAACCCCTGCCAGAAAAGGAGTAAGCTTAAAAGAAATCCAACCATCAACAAAAAGTAAATTACCGGGGAAAGCACTATAACAATCCAGTCTTCCTTGGTCCAGGCATCCGCTTCGTGTGCATCCCAGTTTCGTTTTATAAATTTCATTTTGCATCTCCTGTTCCAGTAGTAGTGGGCGGATAGTCATCGAGAAGTCCGCTTTTTTGCGCCTCCCGTTTTACCGGTCCCCACCAACCAATCGGTCTGCACATTACATAGTATTTTACCAGATGATTCATCGGTTCGGGTTTTGTTAAAAACGTTACCGGTATATAGATAGTCGCACCGAGTATCATTAATAACCAGAACTGCTGGTAATCCTGTAACTCGGGGATCAATCCAAACGCCGGCAATATCCATACAACCAGCCAGCTTAACCCCAGATTTGCAATCCATGCGGACAGGTATCCCCACGCATTAAAACGCCACCAGATAACCTGTAGTATATTCGGAAGCCATACGCCGGCAGCCATCAGCCACAATGCAAAGATTAGCCATTGTGTAATCTCTTCCATCATGGAACCGTATATAAAAGACCCTATAAGTATAACAACAGTCGTTATGCGACCGACACGGACCAATTGTTGATCACTTGCTTTCGGGTTGACATAATGATGATATATATCCCGGGTGGCATAGACCGCTCCCAGATTTAAATGGCTTGAGATTGTTGATATATGGATTGCAAGAATTGACGCAAAGAAAAACCCCACCATACCGACAGGCAATAATTCAAAACCAAGACGGAACCAGCCAAGCTCATATTCCGCCGGATTTTCTATTCCCGGATACAACACAAAGAATGCAAGTATTGCAATTGCCCAGACGGCATTGCGGAATATTCCCAGCGCAAGCCCCCACCATATACTGTAACTTGCATCGCGAACGGATTTTGCCGACTGGATTCTTTGGGCTTCGATATACCAATCAATACTCGTTCCCATACCGAAACCGCCGAGAACGGCGATAAACATCATTGTTAAAAACCACGCTATAGGAAATTCGCCCGTAAACCATCCTGAGAAAGCAAACGGGTTAAGCCGCCAACCCTCTCCCATTTCGTGCAGGGAAGAAACAATTCCCGACGGACCGCCGGCCGCTGCAATTCCCCAGAATGAAACTATAAGAATTACGGCAAATGCAATAATTCCCTGTTGAAAGTCTGCCATCACGACACCCCAATAACCGGCTGCAAACACGTATATAGCACACAACGATGAAAACAGCAGTAAACCAATCAACGGATCCCAGCCAAACAGGAGATGACATATCTTTCCCATCGCCATACCCACCCAGCCGAGAATAAACATATTCATAAAAATCTGCCAGCCGGAAATCCAACCGCGCAACATTTCGGCACCTAAACCGTCAAAGCGTTGCGTATTCCATTCAGCCTGTGTATAGGCAAGCGATCGACGAAAAATGCGTGTTGTAACGAACGCACTAATTGCACCCCATGCAAAGAAAAATGTGTACCAGATACCGGGTAAACCGTAGCGATAAATAATTCCTGTTATCCAGATCGGCGTATCCGTTGCCGTGTGTGTAGCATAGACAGATGATGCCGGCAGCCACCATGGGAGCCCGCGTCCCGCAATAAAAAAATCCGCTTCACTTCTTTTTCCCAATCGATGAAACAGCACACCGGTACCGATCATCAACAGGAGATATACTACCACCCAAAACCAATCCAGGAAATGAAAGGTTATCATATACCTACACAGTTTATGAATAATTTATTTTTGTAACATTTCCTCAAAGAGCATCCACCCGTTTAAAAGGGTACGGGGAAGATGAAACGGTCCTTTCCACTTCGTTCCTTTTGCCGTATTTGCAATCGATCCGTCACGGCGAAGATAGCCAAACCATTCACCGTTCTTTATGTCAGGGAAATGGTCAAAACTATATGTATGAATCCGCTCGAACCAATCCCAATATTTTTGCTCACCAGTAAGATGATATGCGAGCAAACACGCATACAGTGCTTCCAGATGCACCCACCATAATTTCATATCGTGTTCATACGGCTCCGGCGGCTTCCCCTCAACATCTACGAAATAGAGTATACCGCCGTATTCATTATCCCACCCTCTTTCCAATGAGTAATCTATAATTGGTAACGCGGCAGATATCAGAGCCGGATTTTTCCGCTGCCTCCCTTCTTCCATAATAAACCACGCAGCTTCGAGAGAATGACCGGGATTCAGCAATCGGCCTTCGGGGATATCCAGTTTGAGTTCCCCCAACGGCCCGACATTCTCAAAAAGAGCACGATGTTCGTGATGCAGAAAATGGTTCAGCACTTCATTGATAAACCGATCAATCGTCTTCCGGTAAAAAACATCATCTCCGTTACGCCGTAATTCCTGGGTTATACCGATCAGAATCATCGGCATCGCGAGTGATTTCATTGAACGGGCAGGTAAATACTTGGGAGGTGTGGTGGCATCGGGTGTTTGATGAAGACTGATTATTCTGCGGTACAATTTTCGTGCTTCATCAATAATCGAAGGATCACCGGTTGCTTTACCGAATTCCGACATCGCCATAACGGTAAAACATTCGGAAAACAAATACCTGCGTTTCCGTACCGGTTTTCCGTCTCTGGTCACACTGTAAAACATCCTGCCGTCGGTATCAAACCCATACTTCATCAGGAAATTATATCCGTGCCGGGCAAAATCCAGCCACTCCGGAGATTGATCAACATCATTATAACATTTTGAAAATAGCCAGACGGTCCTGCCGGTTACCCATATAGCTTTATCAGTTGAAACGAGCGAGCCGTCGGCATCGATATGATGTAAATAGCCCCCGTAATCATCATCACGAATATGCTTCATCCAGAAAGGCAGCACATCTTTGATGAGCGTATCACGGTAAAGGTCACGTAATTCTGATAAACGATTCTTGTTCACAATACTCCTTCAAATGTCAATGCTCTCTTAATTCTCATATTGGAGATCCCGTATATAGATAACCTGCCGATCCATGTATATCACTCTGAATTTGTACGTAACCATTCATCCAGGTGTTCGTTAATAAAACTGTCATCCGGCAGCCATGGATATTCCTTGATAACGCGGTCAATTGCTTCACTTTGTCCCGCTGAAAGACGTTCATCAGGATTCAAACAGGCTGTTGACCGCAACAAACCCTGACGGAATAAGATCTCGTGGATTCCGGCTATACATCCTGAAAAATTATTTGCCGCATCGAATATTGCGGCATTTGCATCGGTGAGTTCGATATTTTTTTGCAGATATTCTTGTGGTATATCGTTGCCGTTTTGCAGCACCGTATGAATACCGCGAAGTAAATCAACGGCAGTTTTCGTCCATACGCTCCACTGTCCGAGCAATCCTCCCTTAATTCGAATCTCCTTTACTCCTTCCCCGGTAACTATGCGATACGGTGTGAGCAAATCGAGGATGATATTATCATCATTGCCGGTATAAAGGACGATTTCATTTTCACGTCCGGACATAGCAAGGGCTCGCACAACATCAATGGTCTGATACCGATTGAAGGGCGCAATCTTTACAGCCAGGACATTATCAATTTCAAAAAACCTTCGCCAGAATTCATACGGTAGGACCCTCCCCCCGACAGCAGGCTGCAGATAAAAGCCCATCACCGGTATAATCTCGCTTACACCCCGACAATGTTCAATTAACGCATCTATATTTTCCCCGGATAAAGCTCCCAAACTCACCAACCCCAGATCATACCCGAGCTGTGCAGCATATTCTGCTTCAGATACTGCCTGTTCGCGTTTTCCGCAAATCCCGGCTATTTTTACAAAAGGTACTTTCCTATGCTCGAACTCTGTATCAAGAACATCTTTTACGAATGATAATAATGGTTTAAATAATTGAATCTCCGGTTTTCGTATTTCAAATTGTGTGGTATGGACCGCGGCTGCAATACCACCGGCACCCGCTGAAATATAATATCGCAATAAGGCCCGTTGATATTTCTCATCAATTGACTTTTTACCTTTGAGCGCCAGCGGGAGAGCCGGTATAACAAGCCCTTTAAGAAAATATTGTTTTACGTCCGGAACCATTTTTTAATTATTCCATTATTGTAAATAATTTCCGTCGGTTATCTGGAACATAGTCGGTTTTCCATATACATACCCACCACACCGGATCCATTCAGCAGTCCAATGGACCATCCGGTCGACTGAAATGCGCGGTTCACCGAATAATCGAATCGATTGTGAGGCATTGCTTAAATATGAGCGGTTAATCGGAGTACCGGATAATCGCACATCTTTATTAAATATTCTGCCAAATTCCCGGGCAACTTTTGTGACTGAAATAATTTCCGGACCCGTTACATTTAAAACTGCCGGGGGTACAGACGTATGGGCAAGCGATAATAATGCTCTGTTATTTGCATCACCCTGCCATATTATATTCACGTCATCGACGGTAATATCTATTTCCCGATTCTCATAAACCGACTGTGCTATATCAAGGAGTACACCATACCGCAGATCGATTGCATAATTCAATCGAAATAGAAGTCCCGGTGTGTTCGATTGCCCTGATAAGTATTCAAATATTCGTTCTCTACCCAGACATGAGTTCGCATACTCTCCGATGGGTCCAGGAGGATCCGATTCTTTGCTCCCTCCCGTTTCACGCGAGACCAGATCGTAAACACAACCGGTCGAGAATACAACGATGCGTGATTTTTGAAAACGCTTTGCAACATATCCTGGGACCAGCGTGTTGAGTAACCACGTCTCAGGTTCGGAACCGACCGAACCGAATTTTTTACCGGCCATAAAAATAACGTTCTCAGCATCGGGTAATGCAGCAAGCTCTCCGTAATTAGCCAGATCGCACTGTATCGTTTCCACACCCCACGACTCAAGTTGGTCTTGCACACCGGAGTTTGAAAACCGTGATACCCCAAAAATAGACCTGTCGATACCGGCTTCATTCGTTGCATTGCGGGCGAGTCTCGCTAACGAGGGACCCATTTTTCCCGCAACGCCGAGTATCATAATATCTCCCTTCAAGTTCCTCATCATTTTAACAGTTTCCGGGTAGGGTTCTGCAAGGAAGGTATCGAGTTGCTCTTCGGAAGAAATAATATCAGGTATATTCATACTATATTTAATATTTTTTAATTAATCGATATTGTGTAATGAATGTAAAACGACACTACCCAACACAGAAGCTCCAACCTGCAGCGCGCGTTCATCGATCATAAATTTTGCATGATGGTGAGGGTGCGGCTCCGTAACGTTCGGATCTTTCGCTCCTATAAAAAAGAATGCACCACGCACGTTGTTCAGATAATAAGCAAAATCCTCGCTGATCATCATTGGTTGTATCGATACTATATCGGTCACGCCGGGGGCATCCCGCGCTGCATCAATGACAAGTTTGGTCTCATCAGGATGATTGATAACAGCCGGATATCCGTATTCATAATTCAATCGAGCCGAAATTCCGGCAGCGCGTCCAGCACTGTCAACGATATTCTTCATCTCGGTTTCAACGCTTTGACGAACAGACTCGTTAAAACTTCTCACGGTGCCCAGAAGCTTTGCACTCTCCGGGATAACATTAAACGACTGACCTGCGTGCAAAGACCCGATAGATAAAGCGACAGGCTCAAACGGATTAATTCTCCTGCTCACAATTGACTGTAAATTTACAACCAACTGTGCGGCTGCAACTATAACATCATTTGTTTCATGCGGCAGACCGGCATGGCCGCCTTTACCAGTAAGTTCAATCTCAAACTTATCCGATGCGGCAAGCATACTGTCACTTTTTATTCGAATTTCTCCTAAAGGAAAAGGCGCCCATAAATGTGCACCATAAATAGCATCGACTCCTTTAAGGCATCCATCCTGTATCATTGCCCGAGCTCCGCCTGGAACAATTTCCTCAGCATGCTGATGAATGAAAACTATTGTTCCGGCGATCTCAGATTGTAATCGGTTCAGCGCTTTCGACAATCCCAATACAATAGCGGTATGTCCGTCGTGGCCGCACGCATGCATCACTCCCGGCACTTTCGATTTATACGGAATATCATTTTCCTCCTGTACCGGCAGTGCATCGAAATCAGCGCGTACCGCAACAGTTTTCCCCGGTTTTGCCCCGTGCAATGTTGCAACCACACCGGCACCCCCCACTCCGGTTCTGACCTCATGACCGAGTTGACGGTGGAATTCTGCAATATATGCCGGCGTCTTTTCCTCCTGAAATGATAACTCGGGATATTGATGTAAATATCGCCGGATCTCTATCATTTCCCGCTCGAGTTGTTTTATCTCCTCATATAATTTATCCTTCATTATGATCAATTCTTAAAGTTCGTATAGTTGCCGGAATATATTTTTATTTGAAGAATATAATTTCTGGTAGATTGGATAGAGTTTTTCATATTGTAGATGTGCCGCTTCATCGGGTACAATAGTATCTGTGATGTGAACAGTTCTTTGTACTGCCTCTTCAACTGACGTGTATACTCTCGAGCCGACACCAGCTAACAACGCAGCACCAAAAGCTGCACCTTCCGGAACGCTGACCACTGCAACATCCTGTCCGAATATATCCGCCTGTATCTGACGCCAGAGTGAACTACGGGTACCACCACCCGATATACGAATTTGTTCAATGGGTACTCCGAGGTCCTTAATTAATTCCAAACTATCACGCAGTCCGAATGTTATACCTTCCAGAACGGCCCGGATCAGATGCGCTTTTGTATGCCGGTTTGTAAGGCCGATAAAACCGCCGCGGGCATAGGGATCGGGATGAGGAGTTCGCTCACCGGTAAGATACGGTAAAAATAATAAACCGTCGGCACCCGCATTTATTGAAACCGCTTTTGATCCAAGTATGTCATATGGATCAGTATTGTTCTGTTTTGCCAGTTCTATTTCCTCGGTTCCAAGTGTATTACGAAACCATTGGAAAGAACCGCCCGCCGACAACATTACTCCCATAGCATGCCAGGCATCGGGTACTGCGTGGCAGAACATGTGGAGTCTCCCTTTTATATCTGCGGTATAATTTTCGACATACGCGAAAACTACACCACTTGTTCCAGTGGTAACAGATATAACTCCCGGACGTACAATACCGCATCCAATTGCCTGTGCAGCCTGATCGCCTGCTCCGCCGACAACCGGAATTCCCGGTGGTAATCCTGTCTGACGTGCACTCTCTTCGGAAATATACGCTGATACCTCAGCGGATTCCACACATTCGGGTAACCACGCAGAGGGAATTTCAAGCAGTTCACATAATTCTCCCGAGAACTTTCGATGCGATACATCAAACAGTGCCGTTCCCGAAGCATCGGATACATCGGTTACAAACGCACCGGTCAATCTGTATCGGATATAATCTTTTGGCAATACTATGTGCTTAATTTCTCGATATACATCGGGTTCGTTTTCACGCACCCACAGAATCTTCGGTGCCGTGAAACCCGGGAGTACAGCGTTTCCGGTAAACCGGATCAGATTATCGAATCCACCGGCACGTTCTTCGATTAGTTTACACTGCCTGCCGGTTCTTTGATCGTTCCACAGAATCGCAGGCCGTAAGACATCACCGCCTTCATCAAGTAATACAAGACCGTGCATCTGACCGGTTAACCCAACAGCATCGATGTCGGCAGCACTGCACTCTCCTTTTTGCATTGCACGCTGGATTGCCGTACAACATGCTTTCCACCAATCGATCGGATTCTGTTCGCTCCATAAGGGTTTCGGACTCGAGGAAGGATATTCCATAGTTGCAGATGTTATCACAACACCGTTGTGATCAATTAGCAACGCTTTCGCAGCGGTTGTCGATATGTCGATCCCCAACAACATTTATCGCTCCGGATCCGGTAAAGGACCTAACCGCTCAGGATAACGTGCACGCATCCGAATAAGATACGCTTCAATCCACCCCCGGGCTTTATCCGGATTTTCCGCTGCATAGGCAATCTTTTCATGATCCATAGCATTTATCCGGTCGTTAGCGGCACGTAATGCATCAAAGCTATTGCGCAGTGCGGTCTCGACCGGCATACGCTCGGGGAATACATCGATCCCGAAATACCCCTTGTAGCCGTTCATCTTCAATACATACAATGCAGCTTCCATTTGTTCAGGGGAGATAACCCCGACATTAAGGTCCTGATCGTAATTTCCGAGCGGCTGACTATTCCAATGGGTATGGAATAACCGTCCATATTCAGTAATCAAGCTGAACGAATAAGGCAGATCCTCAAATGCCATTTGCATATGTCCGACTTCCGGATTCATCCCGACAATCGGATGCCCATCAGCAAGAAGTTTATTATTCTGCTCGTTGTTCAATATTGATTCAACCTTTTTACCGAGTAATATGCCTTCGGCAGACGTGCCGTACAAAATATGACCGCGGGGTTCATACGGTTTCGGTTCAAAAGCAATACGAACACCGGGAACCGAATCCAACGCTGCCGCGATCCCCGCTGCGAACCGGTCACGCATCAGGTGAAAATTAATCCCGAAAGGATTTTCATATCCGTCAATTCCCGGCCAGACTACGGCGAAATCGGTGTCCAGTTCTTTATTAATTTCAAGAGAACGTATTAATCTTTCGAGAGCAAATTGACGCACTTTTTCCATAGGTGAACAAAGTGAACCGAATTCAAATTTTGCATCGTAAAATAGTAACGGTATCACGGTTAATATCCGAATGCCTGTATCGTCTGTAAATTGCCGCCATATATGCAGGTTTTCTTCATTAATTTCATTCGGATAATGCGCCTCCATCGCTTGTAGTCCATACTTTTGCATGCTGGATGCTATATCGAGGCGCTGACCAATATCCAGTTCCGCACCGTATCGCTCATGGAACCGTCCACCCGGAGGTGAAAAATACCAGATACCCGCCGAGAATTTTAAATCCAGAGAAAAAGAATTCATATGTTTGATCAATTCATCGACCGACATCCGATTTGCCTGATCTCTGTAATCTACAAAAGCCATAAATTCACCGTTTATTATTTTGATAATGAGTTACGCTTGTAGTATTCATTGTAATACGTTACTATTTCCCCGTTGTGCATTGCCCGGTACTTTTTTAAATTGAACATACTCTCAACTACAGATTCGTCACTTTCCCAATACGAATGCATACTCAGAGCAGCGCCTAATGATGTTGCCTGTCCTATCTGTGAAGACCGTACATTCGCTTGAGGAAATAATGAAGCAAGAACCGACATAAAGATTTGGTTATTACTGAAACCACCATCGATAAAAAGATCAACATCCTTTTTCCCTTCATTAATCAATTCCAATGACATACAGACAATGCAAGAGATATCCACAATAAGTTGATGGTAAGCCTCTTCGTATGACGTAAATTGTGAAAGGTCCCAGGTTCCTGCTCCTATATCCGGCATCGGGCCGGTACCTCTCATCGTGTTAGGTTTTAATGTATATTCGCCGGCATTCGTACGGGTAATTATTTTTTCCGTCATTGCAGGATTATACGGAATGGTCTTATAGGTATCG
>PWXV01000156.1 GCA_003568415.1 Ignavibacteriales bacterium | reverse complement strand
TTTTAATGATATAAATGCAAATATTCGTATCAAGAAGATATTTCATTCGATGGGCTCTCTTTGTTGTTGATCAGGTTGATTACGAGAATCCATGTAGTCTTCAGAGAATTCATCGACGCTCTCGATAAGTGATTTCCATGGAGACTTTTTGGGAAATAAAAGTACAATGTCACCGTATTGTTTTACGAATACTTCCTTGCCCTTGAATCGATATTCTTGTGGTAAACGCACTGCTTGACTGCGACCGTTTTTAAAAAGTTTTGCTGTTTTCATAAATTCCTCCTAATAATAATGATATATACTAAGATATATATCATTATTGTAAACGTCAAGTGAGAGGGGAATAGTAGTAAACTTAGGGGTTTCCATTTCGCCAACTATGCGTAACAACGGTCGCCCGCCGATCGGCGTGGCGGACAGGCCTTGTTGCGGGATGCTTTGGCCGAAACAAAAATACCAAGGAGATGATGAAATGAATTCAAATATAAATATATTTTCAGTACAGAAATCGCATTCATTTTTTGATTTTAGTTTAAGTAGAGACACGCTGTTATATGTAAGCGGTGCATTCAATACTCTTCATAATCATCAGATCTATATATCATCGGATAAAGGAAATACCTGGGAAACAATAACTCATCCTACATTACAAACAAAGGGTACTACTTCGCTCATCGTACTGGAAGATAATGATATAGATATTCTTTATTTTGGGATAAGGGGGGGGGTAATTAGTTACAGGAATCTTGTCACATCTATTGAAGATTCATTTTATAATAATACTCCCTATACATTTTCACTTGAACAAAACTATCCGAATCCCTTTAATTCAGAAACAATGATAATATTTCGTATTGGTAACTCAACCAATGTAATAATAGAACTATTCGATGTTCTTGGAAGGAAAATAAGCACGATATTTGATAGAAAAGTAAGTGCGGGAGAGCACATTACAAGGTTAACAGCAGATACCATTCCATCTGGAGTTTACTATTACCGTATGAAGGCTGATAATTATGTAGAAACAAAAAAATTAATTCTCAATCGATAGCAGAGGTATTTCGGCTAACTATAAGCTACTCCTGTACGCCTCTGGCGTTACGGCTCGACCGCCAGGACACGGCAGACAGGTCGCCCCATCTACGGGGCGGCCAAGCCCGCAAGAGACGCAAAGGCCAAGTGTTAACAACAACGTGCAGATGGACATGCTTCAAATAAATAAATACAATGTAACCCTCTAAAAAGGAAATTATACCATGAAAAATACACGAAACATGTTAATTGTGATGCTTATTGTCGGTTTGCCATCTTTATTATACGCGCAGACTGAAAACGAAGTTATATCCATATACAATGGCAGCGAAGTCATATTCGATGACCGGATAGGTTTTGAAGAAATGCCCATTGTTATAAACGATTCTACAGTAACGGTTATGGAAGGAATCCTCCGTCGTCAATGGTGCCAGGCTCCGGAAGGCCGATCGCCTCTGGAGGTGATCAGAAACTATGAGAGTGCCATACGGGAGCGAGGTGGACAGATTCTTTATACAACAAGAGATCCGGGCGCTGTTGAAATCGATGATATGAAACTTGCTGATTATTTTAAAACTAACCGGCAAGATCGCGGACTCGCAACCAGAGTTTTTTCCTATACACATTTTCCCGGTGAGATGAGCGAATTTCTGACCGGTAAGATAACCACACCCGAATCTGAAGTTTATCTCCTGATCGCCTCCGGCATAGGTCACTGGGCTGCCAATCAGGAGAATCTTACATTCTTTGAATTGGCTACCGTTGCAGTGGAACCTATGGAGTTGGGAATGGTAACAATAGACGCATTGAGGAGAGGGATCGCTGAAAAAGGCCGGCTTGCAATTTATAATATCTACTTTGATACCGGACAATCAACGGTAAAAGAGGAATCTTCCGAAGCGCTTAGTACGGTCGCCGAATTTTTGAAACAATTTTCACAAAATAAATACCTGGTAGTCGGTCATACCGATAATGTCGGCAGTTATGAAATGAATTTGGAATTATCTACGGCCAGAGCACGGGCGGTTGTTGAAAAACTTGTTAACGAATATGATGTGAATGCGGAACAACTTAAACCCGTGGGAGTTGGTCCGGCATCACCGGTATTAAGCAATTCAACCGAAGAGGGAAAAGCCAGAAACAGGCGTGTTGAGATTGTGGAGAGGTAGAGACGAACAAACATGAGAAACATGAACAGGGTTTTACTTTTGATATTTATATTTATCGGAGCGCTTTTAATTATTCTATCTGTACCGTCGGAACAATCAATTGTTTCAGACGTTACCGAGCTGGAATTAATTGAATTTACCTATTGGATTTCGATAAAAACAGAGATGTGGTGGCGGTTTGCATATGAGATGCAACTGAAGAATAATTCGGATAAAACTATAGTTATAAGAGCCGACATTAAATATCTGAATTCAGAAGGTGATATAATCGATTCTACCTATGTAGAGAATATCACGCTTCCGGCGGATGAAGAAAGGAGCATAACCGGGCACTCCCTGATAAGTGTTCCGAGCGCTAAGGACGTACAGGATGCTCAGATATTTTTTCAGAGAAGGTAATTATCTTATCGGGGAGTAAGGGGTTATTAAAGGGAATTTATAACAAGTATAAATAGCCGATAAGTAAATGAGGTATATATAAAGTGGGCCAAACCAGTCAAAGAATGACGGATGGTAGCAAGGAACCCGTAGAAGATAATCTTCTGGCGTGGTTGGGTAAAAGCAACTACAGGCGATGGGTCAAGCTTTATGATTTCATCGATACAAACTATCCGGGAGTTTTCGTCCCTGAATGGCTTTTCGGCGGGAAAAAACACGGATGGGGATTGCGGTTCAAGAAAACAAAATCTTTTTGCACGCTCATCCCGGAACGGAACCGACTTGTTGTTCTGATAGTTTTCGGGAAAAAAGAAAGGGAAGAAGTAGAAACAATTATACATGTTCTTAGTCCATCTGTTCGTGAGTTGTATGAAAAAGCCACGACCTATCATGACGGTAAGTGGCTTGCATTACCTGTTGAGAGGGATGCCGTGCTCAATGATATTAAGAAACTATTGCAGGTCAAACGCTCTCCGGTTCTCAAAGAGAAGTGGTCATAAATAGTAAAAAGAGTCATATGAATAAAGAAGAACTGGGAAAACTCTATCCTGTCGTTCTCAAAGATTACGATGAGAATTGGCCGTTACTCTTTCAGGAAGAAAAAAGTTGCCTGGAAAGCATTTTCGGTGCCGGATTGACAATTGAACATATCGGAAGCACAGCTATAACCGGACTGCCGGCAAAGCCAACCATCGATATATTAGTGGAGATGCCAGAACGTCTCACACAATCTCAAATTATTAGCATAATGGTTCAACGTGATTATATCCATATGAAGGAGCAAAAGGAGCATGTAATGTTTGTCAAGGGATATACCCCGGAAGGGATGGAAGAAGTATCCTTCCATATACATATGGGACCGAAGGAGCAGGGATGGCTCTGGGACCGGATATATTTCCGGGATTATTTGAACAAAAACAAAGAAGAAGCAAAAAAATATGCATTATTCAAGAAAGAACTTGCTGTCCGGTATAGGTACGACAGGGAAGCATATACTGATGCGAAATCCGGATATATTCAAAGAATTACAGACATTGCTAAACGTGAACTGCAATAAAAGGCGCAGGATCTGATGCAAAAAGCGGTACGTTTGCATAGTATAAAAGTTTGAATATTACTCCTATTATAAGCACACCTCTGAGGAAAATTATGGCACAGGACCGAATAGTTGTTTTAAGAGAATATCCGAATGAGCTCGATGCCGCAATCGACCGGGAACATCTGGACTCGAACGGCATAATATCCTTCATCAGTAAGGATGATGCCGGCGGCATGAGACCTCATTTACAATTTACTTTGAGTGTACGGCTGCTTATTCACGAGAAGGATAGGGAGCGGGCTATTGAGGTTCTCGATGCAATGGAAGGAAATCATGATTCTGGTGAGGATGAGAATTAATCTTGCATACTGGGTGATCAGCTGTTAACTATATTTTTAAATTACCATTATAATATGCTCATTTCCAAATATTTCCCGGAGAGATAAGTGAAAACCATTGGCCTTATCGGGGGCATGAGCTGGGAATCGTCTCTCGAATACTATCGTATTATAAATAAGACGGTCAAAGAAAAACTCGGTGAACTGCATTCCTGTAAATGTATCATGTATTCGGTGGATTTTGCGGAGATTGAGAGATTGCAGCATGAAGGAGAGTGGGATCAATTGACCGTTCAACTCATCGACATCGCCGGGAAACTGGAAAATGCAGGTGCTGAAATCCTGGTGATCTGCACAAATACTATGCACAAAATGGCAGACGAAATACAACAAAATATAGAAATTCCCGTGTTACATATAGTGGATGCGACAGCAGAAGAAATTAAAAAAAAGAAATTGAGGTCGGTTGGGCTGCTGGGAACCCGGTTTACTATGGAACAGGATTTTTATAAGGGAAGATTGAAGGAAAAACACGGTATCGATGTGATCGTACCGGATGAGCGGGAACGGGAAATTGTTCATACCATCATATATAACGAATTGATATCCGGAATTATTAAGGATGATTCCAGAAAAGTATTTCAAAATGTTATAGGAAATCTCAAACGGCAGGGTGCCGGAGGTGTTATTCTGGGATGCACCGAGATCCCGCTCCTGATAAAAGAAGAAGACAGCGATATTCCTCTGTTTGATACTACCACACTGCATGCCAGAAAGGCGGTCGAATTGGCGTTATCTCAATAATTTGTTCGAAACAGGATCGGCTGTGAAAAATAAGTATCTCTCTGTGTTTATTGCGATGCTGGTGTCGTCACTCTATTTCTTTGTCCATGTCATCCTGGATGACATTTTTTCGGGAGTGTTCGGTACTTATTTGCGTGTTGCCATCAATCACATTATTATTGCCGTCATTTCGGTTCTTGTAATAAAAATAATTCTTAAAAATCCCCGGGAATGGGGTCTGAATCTATGGAATCTCCGGTATAGTATTTATTGGGGAATTATATTCGGCGTTGTGTTCGGTTTGTTATTCAATGTCTTTTTGTTTTCGACCGATCTGGTGCGGTGGAATTTTGCCGCTGTATCGGAAAGTCTCCGATCTCCTGAAAATATCATCCATTTCATATGCCAGTTGTTTATTACCGGTACGACGGAAGAAATTGTATTCAGGGGAATTTTACTGACTATGCTTATGGGTGTATTCCGTAAAGGGGATACATACCGGTGTTTTCATTGTTGCCATCATAACGGCAGGATTGCATTTTTATAAATTGTTCTTCGGTGCGGTGTTGTCGCAAATTATTCCCGTTTCTGTTGGGAGTTTACTATATTCTGTTGCTCTCGGTTTTTTATATCAGAAGACGAAGAGCCTTGCCGGGCCGGTCATTGCCCATAACATCGGTAATACATTGATGTTGCTCGGACGATACGGGATGACATAGCAAGACCACATTTTCCTCTATACAAATTTAAGCGGAGGATTAAAGTAACCGTGAACGATGAAATATTTCCATTAACGGCTAATTATGATGAAGACTGGGTGCGTCAGAACTCGTATGACGGGCTGACCCTCTATTGTCTTGAAAGTCTCTGCCAGGTTCTTCCCCTGGAAAAAGATATGCGGGTGCTGGATTTAGGGTGCGGCTGGATAATTGGCTCGATCTTCCTGGCAAAGGAATTCAATGTGCAGGTATGGGGTGTGGATAAAGAAAGATCCCCCACAGGAAACTATAACCGCGTACTGAAGGCGGATTGTGATAATCAGGTGTTCCCCATCCGGGCGGATGCCAGAGACCTGCCTTTCCCGGAAGCATTCTTCGACGCGGTGGTTTCAATAGATGCCTATTCCTACTTTGGTGTGGATGAACGGTATCTGCCGTATCTGTGCAGATTTATCAAACCGGGCGGACTGATCGGTATTGTTGACGGTTGTTTTACCAGAGAACTCAACTCCCTGTCCGATGTTCCCGCTTATTTGAAACCACTTTACCTCGACGATGAAGATCCGTGGTTTCCGGTTCATTCCGTTGATTGGTGGAAGAATTTCTGGGAAAAGACAGGAAAGGTTAAGGTTCTGACCGCAGAGATCCTGCCGCAGAATGATTTTATATGGCAGATGTATATCGAAATCTGCAAGGATATGGAACGTGAACAAACGCTCATTGATGCATTGCAGAACGATACCGAAAACCTTATAGCACTTTTTAGGATGGTTGGCAAGAAATTGTAACACTGTTCGCTGAGCAGCGTACGTGATTCAGCGAGTCGCGTTACAGATTCATGTTGAAATTGTAAAAGGAATACATAAACCATGAACTTTTTCTTTTTTATTGGCTCTTTCATTTTATTCCAATCGTTCAGTCATATTCAGGCACAGGATGACATCGACATCTGGGAAGAGTTTGTTGCTCTGCTAATGGAAGAAAAAATCACTGCCGAACATAGTAAGCCGCGACAGAAAGATTTACGGGATCCTCTTCTCGGCTTTCTCGGGATCATGTCTGATAAAGCACTGTGGGATGAGTGGACGGTCGACCCGGATATATACAGGGTGGAGGATGTGATTCATTTTGTTCTTCCGTTAACATTCGATGAAGAGACCGATACATATGTATTCTCTTTTTTAGAAACATACGACCGGTGGTATTTTCATCATCTCGAAAGCATAATGATCCGCCTTGATGAAATCGACACCGTGCCTGTATCGGAATTCCCCGATATACCGGACGGTAAAAAGAACTGGATACGCGAAGAGATTCACTGGACTGAACAGGTTCGACTCTTCAACCATTTTACGGAGGACAAAGGGAAGGAGTTTGCTTTTGATTGGTTCAGGGACGGAAAAGGGTATTTCTTATCCGCTCAATCATGGGTTCCATTCCTGCCGGAACATAAAGCGTTCATCCTGTATTTGTGCTGGGAGCAGGCAAACCTCCGGGGTAACCCGGTGACGCTTATGGATTATAGCAACTACGAGGCAACGGTACACATCGAGCCGGTTTTCTTCAAACTGTATGAGCAAACTGCTCATCTGCAACAGATGATACTATTTAAAGATTACCGAACAATTTTTGAGACGATCTGGCACGACCGCGCCTATCACGCAGAATGGGATCTTGAAATAACATACGATAACGGAGTATCCATACTTCAATTTACGAGGGAGGAATGCATTTAATTCGGTCTGCCTTCGCCGAAGCAAAGCTTCAGCATTGCGCAGACAGACGTACAGGGAAGAAGAATGTAGAAGGCAAAACTATTAAGGGCATAACGATTGTAAAACATAATCTATGAGCGCGAGTTTTTTTGTCGGGCTGATTAATTCATAATTGTCCTGCCCAAAATGTTTTTGCCTTCTTACTGTTAATATTTCTAACAGGAACAATATCGGGGTGCATTATAAAAGACAATCGGGAAGAAATCCGGAAATTTCTGCAGGAGACACCTTTCAATTTACACGTGGTCGAAGAAGGAATAGATATGCGGATCCAGAAGGAATATCTTGAATATTCCCATTCCTTCGACCGGGGTGAATTGTCCGAAGAACAAACGCTCGAATTGGGCAGTATGCTGTTTAACACGAATTTACCCTTTGACGGAAAGAAGAGAGTGCTGGGTTTGCTTGCTCATCTGGAAACAATTCTGGCGTACCGGCAAATTGAAAAGTACGTTAATACTCCGGACAACGATGAGCTGAAACAATGGGCAGTAATGGCCCTGCAGGAATGCAGAATGTTTCTTGAAAGCGAATTGCTTGAAGAAAACACAGGGATCTTGTTAAGCGGACTTGGTGGCAAAGGTGATAGAATGCGGTATTATTGCATGGTTTTTCCTTTTGATGATAACACATTCAGTAAAAAACAAATGAAGATGGTATTAGATGAATTCCACATCGTATGCAAAGATCACAGATCGGTAGTGGAAGCAAGCAATTCAGCGGAGAATTATATCGGTATGACCCTGCTGATTCCGTTAGATGTGGCGGTCGGTACGGTTATAGAATCAGGTATAAATAAATGTAATGAAATGGGTGAGTTCGTATTTGAACATTACTATGTAACCAATCAAAACATTCCCGATGAGTCGGAAATTGATGAAATCATCAGAATTGTAAAAGAAGACGACAAAAAGTAAACTTCCGGACAATGCACATCGTGCGGTTTATCGATGTCTTCAACTGCAAACTGAAAACTGTAAACTCGAAACTCGCAACTCCCGCTCAATGCGCCTCAAACCAGTTCTCTCCGATCCCTGTTTCCACTTCGATCGGTACGTTCATTTCCAAGGCGCTTACCATCTCTTTTTCCACAAGCTTTTTCAATTCATCAAGTTCTTCCTTCAGAACATCAAATATAAGTTCGTCGTGCACCTGAATGATCATTCGCGAGCGGAATTTTTTCTTCATCATCTTATCGTGGATACGCACCATCGCAAGTTTGATCATATCCGCTGCGGTTCCCTGGATGGGCATGTTGATCGCCTGACGAATTGCGTTTTGCTGCACGGTTTTGTTCCGGCTTCCGATATCGGGAAGATAACGGCGGCGTCCCATGAGCGTGCTCACATAACCGTCTTTTTTTGCCTTGAGCGTTGTATCTTTTATGTATTGATGCACTTTCGGGAAGCGTTTGAAATACCGATCGATAATATTCGATGCTTCACCCTGCGGAATCTCAAGCCGCGCGGCAAGTCCGTATGGACTAATACCGTACATAATACCGAAGTTGATCTCCTTTGCTTTACGCCGCAGATTCGGTGTCACATCCTCGGGTGATATGTCGAACACTTTCGCCGCAGTTGTTGCGTGGATATCCTCCTTGTTGTTGAATGCCTCGAGCAATCCTTCATCTCCCGATATATGAGCCATGACCCGGAGTTCGATCTGTGAATAGTCCGATGCCATTATAACGTGATCCTTCGATGTGGCGATGAACGCTTTCCGAATCGAACGTCCGAGATCGGTCCGGATGGGGATGTTCTGCAAATTCGGATTGCTCGACGATAGCCTGCCGGTGGAAGCGATAGTTTGGTTGAATGATGTATGTACCCTGTTCGTCTTCGGGTTAATAAGCTTCGGCAGTGCATCGATGTAGGTCGATTGCAGTTTTGTGTACTGACGGTATTCCAGCAGCAGATCGATAACAGGATGGGCTCCCTTTAACCGCTCGAGCACCGAGGTATCGGTTGAGAAGCCGGTTTTCGTCTTCTTGACCGGGGAGAGTGCAAGTTTTTCAAAAAGTACTTTACTGAGCTGTTGAGTGGAGTTGATATTGAACTCATAACCCGCGTGTTTGTAAATTTCTTCACGTATCTTCAACAGGTCTTTCGAGAGTTTCTTCGACAAATTCCGGAGAAAACCGGTATCGATGGAAACACCCGTTGCTTCCATCTCCGCGAGTACATTGATAAGGGGAAACTCGATTTCTTCACATAATTGCAATGCACGCATTGATTCCAGTTCGGGCTGTAGCTTGTGCCATAACTGAAGTGTTATGTCGGCGTCCTCGCATGCGTATCGTACCAGTTCGTCGATGTTCACATCACGAATGTCCATCTGGTTTTTACCCGAACCTACTAGATCCGAGTATGATACCATCTCGTATCCCAAATATTCACGGGCAAGGGAATCAAGATTGTGCTGACCGTCGGACCTGATGATAAATGCTGCTATCATCGTGTCGAAAAGGGGATTGCTTACCTGAATGCCGACCGATCGTAAGGTTAATATATCGAATTTAATGTTCTGTCCGCCTTTGAGTTTTTTGGAATCAAGTATTTTTTGCATTTCTTTTTTGAAATGTGACTCCGGTATGGTATGATCTTCAAGTGGTATAAACCATGCTTTGTTCTTCTCAATTGAAAAAGAAATGCCGACGACGGTTGTATTGAGCGGCTCACGTGAAGTCGTTTCGGTATCGAATGATATAATGCCGGCATTTTTAAGTTCGGCGATCATCTCGTCGAATTGCTTTTTATCCCTTACCGCACGATATTCAATCTTTGATGACGAGATAGTTTTATTCTGCTGTTCGTTAACCGCTTCCTGTGTGGGTTGAATACCGATCTGTTCCACAAGCGATTTGAACTCGAGTTCCTTGAACAGCGCTGTCAGCTTTTCCATATCCCATTTGCTCACATTGAGATCGTGGAAAGAGATTTCCAGCGGTACCTGTGTATCGATAGTTACCAGCTCTTTTGATAGTATCGCGTTCTCGCCTTTTTCTTTGAGTTTTTTCTGCACCCCTTTTTTCTCTACCGACTCGACATTTTTCAGGAGATTTTCCACGGCGCCGTATTGCTGGATGAGGGGGATAGCTGTCTTTTCACCGATACCAGCAACACCGGGGACATTATCCGACGAATCACCCATAAGAGCAAGCACATCGGTTACATTTTCAGGTTGCACGCCGAATTTCTTTACCACACCTTCACGATCTATGATCTCCGGTGCTTCATTTGCTTTCGGCGGCTTATACATTTTGATCGTATCGGATACGAGCTGCATGAAGTCCTTATCGCCCGTCACGAGGAGTGTTTCTACGTTTTCTTTCTCAGCGCGTTTTGCAAGCGTCCCCATAATGTCGTCCGCTTCGTATCCCGCCAGCTCCAGTACGGGGATATTAAATGCCCGCACCACTTCCTTCAAAATATCAAGTTGTGACGCAAGATCTTCGGGCATCTTTTCCCGGGTAGCTTTGTACTCTTTATACTTTTCATGGCGGAATGTCGGTTCTTTCGAATCAAGGACCACCGCAATATGATCGGGCGATTCGGTGTTCAGTATCCGCATCAATGCATTGACAAATCCGAAGATGGCGGATGTATTCTGACCCTTTGAATTAATAAGCGGTCGCTTGATGAAAGCAAAATAAGCCCGGTATGCCAGAGCATATCCGTCGATTAAAAAGAGTCGTTCACGTTTGTTGTTATTTTTATCTGTCATTGATTATATCCTGAATGAGAATCCGATATTCGGGAAAAAAGCAACTGATCCGGAACCTTTCACCCTGTCGTAAATGAAGAATGTCGAAACCTCCGGCGTCAGTTCGATTGGACCGGCACGCAATTGAATGCCGCCGGTGATTCCCGGCATCGCAAGGAAGAAGAATTCCCGTCCTTCAGTGAGTCTTGGATCATCGATCCAGACAGAATACAGATGTACCCGTCCCGATCCATAGAAAGAAAAGACGCTGCTTGCCCGGTAACTCATCATGAGCGGCAGTTCGAGTCCGAGCAATGTATATTTATATTCGTCTGTTTGATTGAAGATAGTTCGTTCACCCTCGGTATTGTTATATACGATTCCCGGTGCGATTGCATATTGCGTTTTTGCCCCGACTGTGGATAGTGCGAACTTCCCGTAGGTTCTGACGCCGGCACCGCCGATGCTTGTCCATAACATACCGCCAATATCGGTACGCTCGGTAATACCTATTCCCATGCCGACTTCAAAAAGCGGGAATGAGTATTGTAAATCACTCTCTTCATCGTCTTCCGGTGCATAGATAGTACCTGAAGCTATATCTCTGCCAAAACCGATCCCGCCTGTAACGCGAACAGATCCCTCGCCGAGCGTCTCTGCTGTTTGATGTTGCGAGACGCTAACAACCGCACATCCAGCAAGGGTAAAAGTAAGATAAAGTGTAATGAGTATACGCATAGAATTAATCCTTCTTTTGAGATTGTTCCATTTCCTCGGGAGTTACCGGTTCCCGGATAAAGCATGCAATTAAAACCGCTGCAATGGCAATCATAACCGCTGTAAGATACAGCGCTGCTCTGATATCAAACTGTGATGCAATAAAACCTGCGGCTGTCGGGCCCGTCATATTAGCAAGTATGGTAAATGTTGTCGCAATACCGATGATTCCCCCCCGCATTTTCAGCGGTGTTTGTTTACTGATAAAAGCATATAAAGCCGGCATGACACCACCCATAGCAAAGCCCAACCCCGCACGGCTCAGTGCAACATGCCATGGTACATTCGACATTGCCTGAAACAATAACATGACTGCTGCGATTGATGTTGCAATCAACAAATTTCGTTTGTATCCATACAGATCGTTTCGGTTTCCCCACCACGGTGATGAGAAAATCATTACCAAACCGACAACCGAAAACAACACGCCCGTTATCGTGCTAATATATTGCGTGTCATCATATAGTTTTTCAACAAAAAGAGCAAAAACCGGTTGAAGCATTACAATTGATGTCTGAGCAAGATATATAAGAATCATCGCCAAAGCAATTTGCAGTGAGGAAAACGCGAATTTATAATTTTCGACCAGTGAAAATCTCTTTTCCTTTGTATCTCTGGCCGGTTCACGAACCATTATAATAACAAACAACCCGCTTGAGAAACAGAGTGCAGCCACGATGAAAAAAATCGGGCGGTAACCAAGGACGTCAGCAAGCGCGCCTCCTAACACAGGGCCAATCAGCATACCGGCCGAGAGTGATGTTTGCAAAAAACCGAGCGCGTATCCGGTTCGCTCTCGCGGTGCCGTGGCCGATACCAGGGTAAGCGCTGCTGGAATAAAACCGCTCAATGCACCCTGTATCATCCGGAAGAGAATAAGCTGTTCGACTGATTGAGCGGTACCGACTAATATTTGTGCAATACCGAGACCGATTACTGCACGGATGACCATTAATTTTCGTCCGTATCGATCTCCCACAATCCCCCAGAGTGGTGTAAAGAAAAACGATAACAGAAAAGGGCCTGAGAATGCAAATCCACTCCACCGGGCAACAAGATCGGGATCGGTCACACCAAGTTCGCGAACATAAAATGGCAGAAACGGAACAACCGAGCTCATCCCCATTATTGTGATAAATTGCGCAACCCAGATTGTATAGAGATTTCTTTTCCAGTATTCCATAGGAGAAAAAATAGGGAGGAAGATGAATTTCCCGTTCTGAATTAGTACCGCCAATACAAACTATAAATATACTCATCTTAACAAAAAAGAGCAATTTTGTTGATTTTTTGCCCCAATTATTGGTATATTAATAAGTTTTAAATTTCTGGAAGTTTAAAAAGCCGTTATGAATATCATCCTCTACGATCCTTCCCGGAAAGATGAATGGGATTCGTTTGTACTCCGTTCGAATAACGGGACTATATTTCATTTACAGCAATTTCTTGATTATCATGCCAGGGGTAAATTCCCGTTTCACCATTTGATGTTTTATAAGAATGGTACATTGCAGGCGGTGCTGCCGGGCGGACTTGATAAATTGATGATCTACGAATCACCTGCAGGTGCAAGTTATGGATCGTTTGTTTTAGGTGATATAAAATTTCACGAAACACTTGAAGTTATTGATTCATTTGAAGATTATTGCTGGGAGGAAGGGGTCCGCGAGGTATATTTAACTTCGGCTCCATTTATATATCAAAAGGAACTTTCGCACAACCTTGAGTACGCGCTTTTATACCGGGGATTTATGTATCAACGGCATTATATTTCGCACGTGATCCGGTTACACGAGATGAATGATATTTTGAAGTCATTTCAAAAAACCACCAGAAATATTATCCGTCGGTCATTACGGCAGGATGTGCTCACGCTGGAAGAATCTGAAAACTTCGATGAATTCTACCCTATTCTGGTAGAAAATAAACGCAAACACGATGCAAAGCCGACACATTCACTCAATGAATTGTACCGGTTGCGGGAGTTGCTCGGTGACAGGATTCGCCTGTTGCTCGTTCGATATGAAGGAAAAGCTATCGGGGGGATCGTTTCGTTTCATTGTAACAACGATGTGCTGCTCTGTTTTTATATAGCAATGGCTTATGAATATCAGCATCTGCGTCCGATATACCGGTCGATGTATGAAATTATCAACTATGCAAAAAACAGCGGGTACAAATTCCTTGATACCGGTGTTTCACAGGATACCCGTGCCGATAATCCGATGACACCAAGCCTCGACCTCATATTTTTTAAGGAGAAATTCAATTCGCGGGGAATTCTTCGCTCTACATTCTGGAAGAAACTGAAATAAATGGTATCCTATAAAAAGTCAGCTCTCCATACCCTTGTTTTTGAGATCGGAGATATACAAACCGACGGGAGATGTCGTAATATAGCAGAATCGCTTCTACGGTGGGGGGCTTCGGTAACTTTTATTGGCCCTGGTGAGTTAGACAAAGAAGAGTATTTGAACGGCATCAGGATATTTCGTCTCCGGGTGATTACTCAGCTCGGATCGAAAGTAATGTACGCACACTATTGGATACGCTCGTTCTGGAAGGGCGTCACGCTGCGTCCTTCGCTTATTGTTGCAGAAGACCTGTACAGTTTACCCGCGGCACTTGCAGTAAAGTTTTTCACCCGATCAAAAATTCTCTATGATGCAAAGGAGTTGTATTTTGCTATTGCATCGCTCCATCAACGGCCGGTTACACAGTGGTTCTGGACGACAATTGAACAGCTCGGTATAAGATATGTCGATGGGGTGATAACTTCAGGGGAGCGCGACAGCGATGTGATTGCCGAACGGTATACCATATCCCGCCCTGTGACCATTAACAATCATCCTCCGAAGCGGACGGAAGGAGGGGATAAAAATATTTTACGCAAGACCTATGGTATCGCCGATGGGTATTCGATTTTTTTATATCAGGGATGGTTGTTGCGTGGAAGAGGGTTGTTTCATCTGATTGAACTAATGACTGCTATCGAGAAGGCATATCTTGTTATTATGGGAGACGGACCATTACGGCAAGAACTTGAAGATGATAGCCGTGAAAAACTGGTTTCTGATCGTGTACTTTTTACCGGAGCGCTTCCGTATGGCACAATGCTTGATTATACACCGGGTGCGGATGTGGGCTGTGCATTGATTGAAGACTATGGTATGAGTTACCGGCATGCCCGTCCGAACAAGATGTTCGAATATATACAGGCCGGTGTACCGGTATTGGTAAGTTCTATGCCGGCGATGCAAGAGATAGTTGAAGAATGGCAGGTTGGTTTAGCCGTTGAACCTGATAACCTGCCGGAGACTATAACAGCAGCTAAAAAGTTTATAGATGACAAAGATTTTTACCGGGAATGTGTATTGAATTGTCGGGCGGCGGCCGAGGTGTTTCATTGGGGTGAAGAAGAAGTAAAACTAACTGCACTGCTGGATTCTTTATATACAAAAGAGTAAATGATCTATTTTATTTTACTTATCCAGACATTTATAGCAAGCGGTACACACATTGTAGCCAAGGTTGTGGTGGAGGATATAGACTCGGTAACGCTTACTTTTTTGCGTTCAATGGTTGCTGCCGTTGGATTGCTGATCATCTTTCTTATTCGTGAAAAACGTATTCGAATTGAGCGCGGCGACCGGTTAAAAATGCTTTTGCTTGGATTTCTTGTTATTCCGCTAAATCAATTTGCATTCCTGATCGCAATTGGTTTGACGACTCCTTCAAACGCCGCGCTGTTTTATGCCACTACTCCTGTATTTGTTATGATATTATCCTCTCTTATGTTACATGAGCGGGCACTATTGTTTGCAAAAGTTGGTGTGATTGTCGGATTTATCGGGATCGCCATCGTAATTTTCGAACGGGGAGTAGATTTCAGTTCCGAGTATACCTATGGCAATCTCTTATTACTTGTTGCAGTAACATCGTGGGCTGTTTACACCGTTCAGGGACGACCACTGGTTCTCAAGTATGGTTCTTTTCACATTTCGGCACTGAGTATGATTATCGGTGCGCTGCTGTTCGCACCGGTCGGTATTATTCCGGCAATGAAATTCGATTATTCGACTCTCGGTCTGGCACATATCTACGGTTTATTGTATCTTGGTATCGGAACATCCATTATTGCATATTTCTTGTGGTATTACGCCCTTGGCAGGATTGAATCCACTAAAGTTGCAGTATTTACATATTTACAACCCGTTGTTACTACTATACTTGCGGTACTCATTCTCGGACAGATCATAACGCTGCAGTTTATTACGGGAGCCTGTATTGCTTTAATCGGAGTAGTGTTGGTACAAAGTTCAAAAAGTTTATACAAAAGATATAAAAAACAATCGGAGGATATATGAGACAATCAACAATATCACGACTGTTCGGGCAATCACCGTTTCCGATGCTGAAGGAGCATATGGCAAAGGTTAAGGAATGTCTTGATCAGATCAGACCTATGATGGAAGCGTTTACCGATTATGAAGGGACGAGAGAAAAAGAATACGCCAGGCAGATAATGAAAATCGAACACAATGTTGATATGATCAAGAATAATATCCGCGATCACCTGCCGAAGAGTATATTTCTACCGGTCGACAGGCGGGATCTGCTTGCCTTGTTGTCGGCGCAGGATGAGATAGCAGATGTGTGTGAAGATCTTGCCGTACTTGTTACCATCCGGGTGACGAAAGTTCATCCCGGTCTTAAAGAAGCCTTATTTGAGTATGTTGATAAATCCCTTGAGGCAGCGTATCTCGGTGTATCGATCATATCGGAACTTGATGCGATGCTTGCATCTTCCTTCGGTGGTAAAGAAGCAGAGAAAGTAATTCAAATGATTGACCGGGTAAGTTACCTTGAATGGGAAGCGGATAAAAAACAATATAAACTTGCCCAGCGCCTCTTTGAACTTGAGAATGAAATCTCGCCGGTTGATATCATGTTGTGGTTTGAGATTTTCAAAGTGATAGGCAATATCGCAAACTCAGCAGAAAAAATGGCCAAGCGGCTCCGAACATTCTTTATGTCGCATTAATATTTTTCCGAATAAATCTGTATGGAACCAATTATTATAATTATACTTGTTGCTGCTACGTTCTTTTGTATGTATATGGCCTGGAGTATCGGCGCCAATGATGTTGCCAATGCGATGGGGACCTCGGTTGGTTCAAAGGCACTCACAATAAAAGGTGCGGTTGTAGTTGCAGGAATATTTATGTTCTCCGGCGCAGTGTTTTTTGGTTCACGGGTCACCGATACTATACGGCGCGGGATGCTCGATACTACCATTTTTGCCGGCGAACCTAACCTCCTTATTTACGGTATGATGGCGGCACTGTTATCGGCAGCTATATGGTTAAATATCGCATCGCGATACGGTTTGCCCGTATCAACAACCCACTCAATTGTTGGTGCAGTTACGGGTTTTGGTATTATTGCCGGTGGATTCGGTGCAATTAGCTGGGATACGATGATAAAGATCGTATCAAGCTGGGCTATTTCTCCCCTTACTGGCGGGTTGATGGCCTATCTCCTGTTTACTTTTGTAAATAAAAAGATTATTAATGCCGATGACCCGAATGTAGCAATGCGGACAATTGTACCAATCCTTGTATTTTTTGTAGTCACCATTCTCGGGATAGCAATTTTTTATGAAGGACTTGCTAGTTTACAATTACCGATAGCATTTTGGCAATCGATATCCCTTGCAGTAGGAGTTGGTGTTGCAGTCTCACTATGGGTGAGAAATTTTATAAAAAAAGTAATCAAACAGCGGAGTTTTGATACACTCAATCGTTTTAATTTCGTAGAATATATTTTTAAATATCTCCAGATTATGACTGCATGTTATGTAGCCTTTGCTATCGGTTCAAACGATGTTGCCAATGCTGTTGGTCCGTTTGCCGCGATCATTACAATTATCCAGACGGACAGTGTCGTGGCACATACTGTGGTGCCGGTTTGGGTGCTGGCGATGGGTGGTATCGGTATAGTTATCGGTCTTGCAACCTATGGCTATAAAGTGATCGAGACTATCGGGAAGAAAATCACCGAGCTAACTCCATCGAGAGGCTTTTCAGCAGAATTCGGCGCTGCGACCACGGTACTAATCTGTTCACAGTTAGGGATCCCCATATCGACCACGCATACACTTGTTGGCTCCGTCATCGGTGTCGGATTCGCCCGCGGTATTTCCGCTCTCGATTTTCGTGTTGTCAGGAATATATTCTCGTCCTGGTTTATAACGCTGCCGGCAACGATGGTTATTTCGATGATACTCTTTGTAATATTTCGCCTTATATTTGGTAGCTAACTCTTTTATTTTCTCCCGTATTTATCTACATTGTAGATATGACAAAGAAAAAATCACATCTCACGCTGAAGCTCGGTCCCGCCAAACAACGGGAAATATTTAACAATGTTTTGCTCAAACGGTATCTTAACGATTCCGGGAAGGACTATTTTACGTCTGATGATGAAAAAGCGGATGTTCTAAAACAACTCGATGAAATTTGGGAGTTGGAGATCAAGGATAAAACTACCGAATATGCGAATTTATCTGCACAGGAGCTTGAAGAACTTTTTGAGCAAATTGATGTTGGCTTTGGCGCAGTGGATGAAGAAATAGAAAAAGATATTGAGGAGTTTGAAGCGGCGGAACGGGCTGCAACCGCTCTCATTATGAGCATTCCGTTACGTGAAGCCGGATTCGATACCCGAAAGATCCGGTTCGATAAAGACGACCCGTTTGAATCTCTGACCGAGCTTGAACAAATCAAGGTCAAATGGTCGTACGACGTCGCAATTCGGGTGGCTCGCTATGCATACGAAGAAGATAAAGAAATCCGGAAGTATTTGCGGAAAGAGATTCACGGATTACTTTCAGCGTATATTCCCAAACAAAAGATTATACCCGTCCGCGATCAGATGATCGAGGATTATAAAGACGGGTTGTTGTTTTTATAGCCGGAAAGAAGGTTGTGAATGAGGTACATCCAGAGTATCGTATTACTCATTGTTGTATGTTGTACCGGAGTCTCGGCTCAATCGCTTTCCGGCTTAGGCATCAAAGGTGGAATTAATTACAGCCGGCTTTCCGAGTCTGGTACGATGCAGGGGAAAACAGATTTCATCACACAATATATGCTCGGTGCGTATAGTGAAATAGAACTATTCAATTTTCTCTTCCTCCGGTATGAATTATTTTATGCGGTACGGGGTACATCTCGGGCGATTGCATCTTCTGCACGACAGAACAACGGTGATCAAACAGATTGGTCGTTTACTACAACTCGCAATATTTCACTGATTGAACCGGTACTGCTCGCTCATTTCCCGGTTCATACTGCGGGCCAATTCCGTTTTCATGTCTTTACCGGTGCCTCTCTGGGGGTGCTTGTCTCTGCCTCCAGTACCATTGACGGATTCTATGATAATGAACCATATTATGAAACGCGCAATGATCGTTCATCGTATTTACCGCTCGACCCGGGACTGCTCATCGGAGCCGGTATCGACTACCGGTTTACTACGGTGCAGATTACAGCAGATGTCCGCTATGTACACGGTTTAATGAATATATGGGATCGCGGTGAACAATACGCACCAACAATACTACTACAGGAAAATGAATCAAATGAAGATGGAATTCCGCGAATGCATAGCAGAACTATTTCATTGATTCTTGGGTTTGGTATATAAAAACCTGTTGTTTAAATGATAAGGGATATAATGGATCAGCAATTCAGCAAATTATTCGAGAAATTTTTCGCCGTACAAAGTGAAAAATATCTGGAGGTCAAAAACAAGGAAGTCTTCGACTCACCTGAAGAAAAAGAAATGGTCAAAAAGGTAGTGCAGGATGGGTGGGATACATACATAGAAACCAAAAAAAACGACCTCTTATCGATGAGTGAACACAGTATCGTTAATTTCTTCGAAGCCATAGACCTTACGTTCCCTGCGTATGGTGAATCTGATAAAACCGATTTTTTATCTGACGAAATGGTTGATGATGACGAAACGGAAGATTTCGATGCGCTATTTAATACTGAAGACAGCGATGAACTCGACGATGATGATATGGAAGAGCTACATGAAGAACTAAACCGGTTAGCCGATGAGTTAGAATCTATACCCGAAGATGAACGGCAGGATGTGGTAATGCTCATGCTCGCATTTCCGGCATTACAGGAGATCGGTTTTCCGATTAACATTTTTATGGGAGGAGACGGTAATGTGCAGCTTAATGAGACCCAGCGTAAGCAGATCGACTGGGCACGGCAGCTTGCATATAAAATTGTCGATATGGCCGATGAACACGATATAAATGCTAAAAGCGAAAAATATGACCATGTTAAAGAATTTGCCGCCGCATTTATACCGGAAGGCAATATCGAGCATGTCATCGATGAAATACGGATTGCATACGAGCGCGGGGGAGAGTTTGGATAACTATTCATCGAATTATATCCCGATTTTTTTTATCGTAATTCTTTTCCTTACTTTTACCGTATTTAATATCGCGTACGGAAGCGAGGAAATTGAATCCTTGCTCCATAAAGCCGGTGACGGCGCACACGTTGTTGCCGCAGTTAAAAACGGTCAGGTCATTGATGCCTACACATATGATCCGAATGAGGAAATACGTATCATTGTGCAGTTTAGCTCACCACCGCTTGCACAGGTAAGAGCTGACCAGCAGCGTAAGGGGAGATCACAGGAAGAGCTAAACGGCATCGTACAGAGTATACACAGTAATATCATTACTGAACACAATCGATTTCGAAACGATCTCTCATCAATTGAATATACTATAGAAAGAGACTTTCAAAAACGACAGGTACAACCCGCATCGTCACAAATTTTTGCCGAATATACAACAGTCTTTAATGGAGTTGCCCTAACCACCTCTCGCTGGGTGGCTGATGAGATACAAAATCTCTCTTATGTTCATGGCGTAGATCCGGATAATACGGTTGAAGTTTATATTACAGATGCAGATAATGTGGTTAATGCCGGAACTGTACGTAACACATATAATATTTCCGGCGAAGGTATTGTTGTCGGCATTCTGGATACCGGTATCGATTACATGCATCCTGCACTTGGCGGGGGAGTCGGACCGGAATATAAAGTTATCGGTGGTAAAAACTTTACCACAAATGACGAATATGATTTTATGGACCGGCATTTTCACGGTACGCATGTCGCAGGCATTGTTGCAGCAAATGGTAATACTATCCAAGGTATTGCGCCCGATGCCAGACTGCGGGCATACAAGGTACTTGACGATCAGGGCATCGGTCAGCAGTCCTGGGTGATTTCAGGTATTGAGCAGGCGGTGATAGATGGGGTTGATATTATAAACTTAAGTCTTGGCGGAACAGGACATCCCAACGATCCGGGTTCTCAGGCAATAGATGTCGCAACTGAGGCCGGTGTATTATGTGTAGTTGCTGCCGGAAATTCAGCAGACTATATGACGATCGGCTCCCCCGGAACAGCCCGCTCTGCTGTTACTGTCGGTGCATCAATGAATAATGATATCATAACCGATTTTAGTTCGCGGGGACCGACACTCAGAACATATGAGGTGAAGCCGGATATAGTGGCACCGGGTTTTCGGATAAATTCTACAGTGTTAAATGGAGGATACGGCAGGGCAAGCGGAACCTCGATGGCTACACCGGTCGTTGCCGGAGCTGCAGCACTATACCTTGAAAAATTTCCGGGCACTGATCCGATTGATGTAAAAGCGGTCTTAATGAATACAGCGGTGAGTATCGGAGAGGATGTCTGGACCCAGGGGGCAGGCAGACTGGATATTCTGAAAACAATTGAGAGTGATATATCGGTCAGTGCTGGAAATCTCTTTTTTGGCGTTATCGATCATAACCAGGGTGACTGGGAGGTGAAGGATACACTTACAGTCCGCAACCACTCGGATTTACAACAAAACTTTTCTCTTGCAGTAAACGAACCATTGCCGGCGGGTGCTCATA
This sequence comes from Ignavibacteriales bacterium, assembly GCA_003568415.1. Taxonomy (GTDB): domain Bacteria; phylum Bacteroidota; class Ignavibacteria; order T3Sed10-11; family T3Sed10-11; genus T3Sed10-11. The sequence goes on along the minus strand of PWXV01000156.1, from coordinate 12,787 downwards.
TGCATTTCGGTAATTCCTCATTCACGCTTGATCCGGGAAGTGAAAGGGACATTATTGTAACCTTTACTGCCCAACAATCGCTTGATCTAAAACCGGTTCCGCCGGGTTACTTCGGATCGATTAAAGTCGAGACAGATAATAATTCGGTTCAATCGATATATGCATTTATTAAAAGTCCGATGATCGAAGTGACATTCGATACCGTGCCTGTCATTATGGCTGTCTATAATGACTCTGATTATTTCCGGGTCTACCACTCCTCAATCTTATCGGAGAATGTTAGATTCCTGTTACCGGCGGATACCTATGATATTTTCACCGTCTGGAGAATACCCGGAAGCAGAGGTTCCTACGGTGTCTCGATTCGTGATGACCTCGCCCTTACCGATTATATCAATCTCGATTTATCGCTTTCACAGGCGATCCATTCTATCGAATATGATGTACGGAATGAATTTCACGAACCGATCTCTCTCACGAGACAGTTCTCATATTTTTATCGGAATGATGTGGAGGTCGGACTATTTACAACAATACCTGCAATTACCAGAATAACACCATTATCGAATAATTATAATTTTGATACGAAGGTGCTGTCTTATTCCCTCTTGCATAGGCGTGCTCCAGTATATGAGTTTTTATTTGAAATTACAGAAGGTTTAAACGATGACATTATATTCGAACACGAACCCGGTGAACTGCGGAAGCTTAGAATGATCTACGAGGGACATCTCGGTAATTCGGTGTGGTATCAAAACAGAACCTATGTATCACCATTCGATACCAGAGTCTCAGGTGAGGGTGAATTAATGGCTTCTCCGCTCCAACGATCATTCTATTTTCTGCCGCCGCCTTCGGATACCTATTACCCGTGGTTTAACAGGAGGGAACACGTTTTAGCTGCTGAGGATGGGACTCATCTCTATCGTACTTCACAGATAGAACTCACCGTTGACGGAAATTTTGCATTCTATAAAAATAGCTTCACTCCTGAGCCTGTATTTACTTCGGGGGATATGGTTGTAACCAATGATATTGGCAAAACCACGCCTGTGTGGACGGGGTATACTCAAAACGCAACCTCGGTGGTGGAGATAACACGAAAAACACGTGAGGAAGATCAACAGGGCAGTGCAACCGGATTCTTTACGGATATCTTCGGCGGTGCAGTACAGAAGGATATTTCGTTCAAGCTCAGCGACGAAGATGGACAGATTGTCGAAGAAGGAAGTCTGGGGGATTTGATATCCCAATGGCAAACTCCTGTTACAGCGGGTGAGTTTAAACTTGAACTGCAGCAATCGGATTATCAGATACATATGATGGAAGGCCTGGCGACGGCAGAGTTAACTTTTGATACACAAAAATCCGATCGAGACCCTCCGTTTATTACCGGATTTTTTATCACATCTGATGGAAAGCCTGCTGCCGTTGTAAAACACGGTCAGGAGAATAAAATTGCGTTGCAAATCGAGGACGATGATGAGGTTGCAAACGTAGCGCTTTTTCTGCAGCCACTGCACGAAGGCGAATGGCAACCGCTGTTATTTGAAATAAGCAACGATGTCTACACATTATCGATAAACGACACTTTGCAGGATGGTTTGTATTACAGCTTCCGTGTTGTTGCAGAAGATCTATCAGGAAATATATTGCAATATACCGCAGAGCCCGCTTTTTATCTGCAGGGTCAATCTGAAACATTGCCTCCCGGTTTCGTTGCGCTGATTGCACCCGCGGACGGATCGACTAATGTTCCGCTTGATGAGGAGTTGCGCTGGTATCAATCGCAATATGCCGATTCATACAGATTGCAGTTGTCTGAAGAGCCGGATTTTTTAACTCCCGTATATGATGCGGACGATATTACAACAAGCCGACTTTCACCCTTCTTGCTCGAAAAAAATACATTGTATTATTGGCGGGTGAAAGGTAAAAATGTCGCCGGTGAAAGCGAGTGGTCACCGGTTTGGCAATTTACAACGGGGACTGCAACCGACGTTGATTATATAGACGATTTACCGGATATGTATATATTGCGTCAGAATTTTCCCAATCCCTTTAATCCTTCAACGACGATTCAATTCGGTTTGCCGGCGGCAGGTCACGTCACGATAACGGTGTATAACACACTTGGCCAAAAGGTCGGAACGATAGTTGACTCTTTTCACGAATCAGGATATCATGAGATTGTATGGTATGCAGATGTTCCCTCGGGTGTATATTTTTACCGGATTGAAGCATTGTCATTTTTAGATCCCGCACAGCGATTTGTTCAGACCAAACGGTTCGTAGTATTAAAATAATCGGAGCTGCTATGCAAACACGCGTTGAAAAAGATTCCCTCGGTGAACGAAAAATACCGTCGGATGCATATTATGGAGTGCAGACACATCGCGCACTTGAGAATTTTCCTATAAGCGGATTATTGCCCAAACCGGTATTTGTCGATGCTACAGTTCATATAAAACGGGCTGCGGCTTTTGTTCACAGGGAGCTGGAGTTGCTCGAACCGAAAAAGGCAGATGCGATTATAGGGGCGGCGGATGAAATTCTGGACGGCAAATTGCGGGAATGGTTTGTCGTTGATGTTTATCAGGCAGGAGCCGGGACCTCACATAATATGAATACCAATGAGGTAATTGCGAATCGTGCAAATGAATTACTCGGAGGAAGTAAAGGTACATACGAGCACGTCCATCCGAATGATGATGTGAATATGGCACAATCTACCAATGACGTTATTCCGACTGCTATTCGCATTGCATCGTTTATGAGTATTAAGCCCTTGTTAAAGCGACTTGATGAGATTAAAAGAACGTTTTATGCAAAGGGGGCGGAGTTCGATCAAATTGTGAAATCGGGCCGTACCCATTTACAGGATGCGGTGCCCGTCCGGTTAGGACAGGAATTTCGCGCCTATGGTGTAAATATCAAAAAGCATCAGGAAGCGATCGCGCACGCAACTGAATCAACCCGTCAGCTTGGTATCGGTGGTTCTGCTGCGGGAACGGGCCTCAATGTGCATCCACAATATCGCGGTATGATGGTGCGCCAGTTATCGGAGCAAACAGGCATCGAGTTTAAAGCTGCCGAGGATTACTTTGAAGCGATGCAGAGTTTGCGCCCGATGGTTGAATTATCGGGGGCACTCCGGAATCTGGCACAGGATCTCTCGCGCATTGCTTCGGATCTGCGGCTGCTCTCATCCGGACCCAAAACCGGTCTGGCTGAAATCAATCTACCCCCGGTACAGCCCGGCTCGTCTATAATGCCCGGTAAAGTGAATCCGGTAATGGCGGAGATGATGAACATGGTGTGCTTTCAGGTAATGGGATGCGATACGACCGTTACATACTCCGCTCAGGCCGGTCAGCTCGAATTAAATGTAATGATGCCGGTAGTTGCATTTAATTTGTTGCATGAGATTGAGATCCTGACTAATTCCATAGCTGTTTTCAATCGTTTTTGTGTTGAGGGAATTACCGCGAACGAAGAACGGTGCCAAGTGTATGCCGAAGGAAGTATGAGTATCGTGACGGTACTTAACCCTCATATCGGCTATGCCGCCGCTGCTGAAATTGCAAAGGAATATTTAAACTCCGGTAAATCGATACGTGAGTTGGTGAAGGAAAAAGGATTGTTAAGCGACGAGCAGATTCAAAAAGTATTCGATCTGCATAAAATGACTGATCCGGGGATACAAAAATAGTTTTCAGATTAGTACTTACAACAATGAACGTTATAAGAAGTTAAATTAATTCATCGAAAAAAGTAAAATCGATAGAAAGGAATAATGTACGATCTAATCATTGTCGGTGCCGGACCTGCCGGACTTGCGGTCGGCATTGCTGCACAGGAAAAAGGACTCTCTTATATAATAATCGAAAAAGGATCTGCGGTAAACTCCATACGACAGTTCCCTACGAACATGACATTTTTCTCAACTCCGGAGTTGCTTGAAATAGGAGGACTGCCGTTTATATCATCGGACACCCGGCCGACACGCATCGAGACAATTAAGTATTATCAGCGGGTTATAGAGTATTATGATTTACCGATACAATATGATGAGAAGGTAATAGACATCGAACGGCACGATGAACTGTTCACTGTCCACTCAAATAAGTCTATGTACGCCGCACAGAATGTGGTGATTGCAACCGGATACTTCGATAATCCCAATCCATACAATGTGAAGGGAGCAGATTTACCGAAGGTCTCGAAATATTATGATGAACCGTATCGGTTTTTCAGAAAGAACGTGGCGGTTGTCGGCGGAAGCAATTCGGCTGTAATTGCGGCACTCGAACTGTATCGCAACAGGGCAACCGTCACGCTTATTCATCGAGGTGACAAGTTGCGTGATGGCATTAAATACTGGATTAAACCGGATATCGACAATCGAATAAAAAACGGTGAGATAGCGGCACACTTTAACACAATTGTTAAAGAAATTAAAAACGATTCACTTGTGTTGCAGCAAGGTAACAAAACATTCACAATACCGAATGACTTTGTGTATGTTTTAATTGGGTTCACACCTGAGATGAACTTGTTGAAGTCGGTTGGTGTGAAGATTAATCCGGAAAACGGTGAACCGGTGCATTATCCGAATACACTTGAGACAAATGTGCGCGGTTTGTTCGTGGCAGGATCAATTGCGGCAGGGTCGAACAATAATCGTATATTTATCGAGAATGGACGTGAGCACGGTGCTTTGATCATTGACAGAATTTTGATGAAGTATAAGAAGGTAAGGGAATAAAAAAACCGTTTCGAAAGTATGTAATACAATCGAAACGGTTTTTAATAATTTAAATAGGAAAATGAACCCTTAAATTTTATCCTGTGCCATTTTTTGTTGTGCACGAATTGCCTTCGCTCTCTTCAATCTTTTCTTCACTGACGGTTTAACAAAAAATGAACGCTTTTTATATTCTTTTAATACTCGTGATCGTTCATATTTCTTTTTAAACCGTTTCAAAGCACGATCAATTGGTTCGTTCTCCTGAACGATAATACCAATCACTAAAATTCACCTCCTTGAAGTGTGTTAAAATTTTTAAATTGTCTCTGTTGCATCATCAGCCCGAAAACTGTCAAGCAGTTTTCGTTCGCCAAGCTTCTGGAATGATACGATGATAGCCGATCTTCCGTCGGATGTTGTCTCTTTATCTTTCACCCATCCAACATCATCCAGTTCGGAATGATAAATTGCCTCACCGATATTGAAGGATTTTGTCGGAGAATATTCGATACAGTCTTCTTTAGAAAGGGGTTTTACTTCGGGAGATTCCTTGAGGGCAAGGATTGTCGCCTCATCAAACAGGGTGTTATGATGGCATCGTGAGCATTTATACCATACACGACCCGGAGTTGTATCATCCTGACCGTTTTCGGTAAAATCCATTGCACCAACACGCGCCATTTTTGTTTCCTTGTTACAATATGCGCAGTAATGTGTAATATTTTTTGTGCGTGCCAAGAAACCCTTTCTCTATTTTCACCGACTTATTGGTATAAAATTATTGTTTTTTAGTAATAAAATATACAAATTCAATAGGATATAATCAACCCATTGGATTTTTTGGAAAAATCTACGAATGTAAATGTATGGACGAAAAAGAAAAACACGCCTGGAGTGAGTTAAATCAGATTTGGAATCAGATCCGCACAGACAGAACGAGAGGAGCCGCAGAATTATTACGCACTTCTTTACAGGCATTGCGGAAATTTCTCGAGGATGTCGAAAATCCGGATTATAGCGAAATTGAACCACTTATGAGCGATCTCGCCCATTTGAGAAAGGATATGGCCGGATTTAAAAATTGTGTTCGTTTTCTAAATGCTGAGAACCCGATGGCACTCTTGAATTCGGTTGCGCAGCTTGAGGAGTATCTGGCTCAATCACCTGGAATGATTGCCCGTCATGCCGCTAAGATATTTCAAGAACCCGTTTCGGTTATGACAAATAGCCGGAGCAGTGTTGTTGAACAGGTGATGCTGGCACTTCATCGGTCGGGCAGTCTCAAGCAGGTTATACAGATGGAATCGCGTCCGGCATATGAGGGAAGGAAAAATGCCGAGAGACTCCTCGAATATGGAATTCACGTTACCGTTATTCCTGATGCCGCTATCGGATATTGGATACAAAATGCTGATGTAGTTATTGTCGGAGCGGATGCGATTTCGGTAGAGGGAGATTTCCTCGGGAAAATTGGTTGTTATCCACTCGGTCTCCTCGCCCGTGATAAAGGAGTTGGTTATTATGTGACGGCTGAACGTTTGAAATTCATTCACGTTCTGCCCGATGAAGATGAGGCAAATTTAGATAGTCCGGCAGAACAACTCAGGTGGGAGGTGGTATCAAGTCATCTTGCTCTGTCGAATATCATTTTTGAATCAACGCCCGGTGGATTGGTAACCGGGTATCTTACCGAATTCGGATTGCAGAAGCCCCCGCTATCGGTACTTGAAACACTTTCATTTTGAACACGGATTTTGTATCTTTTAATACAATTACTTTTAAACCAACCAGTAACAACATACGCCGGATTATATTTGTCAACTTCTGTCAATATTTTATTCGTCGGCGATATAGTCGGCAAACCCGGTCTTGATCTCACCGAAACTCTGCTCCGAAGTTATCTCGAGAAATACAAAGTCGATGTATGTATTGCAAACGGAGAGAACTTATCGGATGGGAAGGGAATCTTACAAGAACATGCACAGCGCCTGTTTTCGCTCGGTGTTCACGTTATCACCGGCGGCAATCATACCTGGGATAAATGGCAGACGCGAAAACTCCTTACCAAAGAAAAACATATCTTGCGACCGCTGAATTATCCAAAAGAAAATCCCGGACTCGGTTTTACAGTGATCGAGCTTGAAGGTATCCCGAAAGTCGGCGTTTTAAATATACAGGGCCGAACGTTTATGCAAACGATAGACTGCCCTTTTAAAACTGCAGAGTGGGCTCTTGGAAAGCTTAAGGAACAAACGCCTGTTATCGTCGTGGATTTTCATGCCGAGGCGACGGCGGAAAAAATTGCAATGGCCTGGTATCTTGACGGGAAAGTAAGCGCACTTATCGGAACGCATACCCACACCCCGACTGCCGATGGACGAATAATGCCCGATGGAACGGCATATATTACCGATGTCGGTATGACAGGACCGTATGACTCAGTGATAGGTTTGAAAAAAGATATTGCGATCAGACGGTTCATTTATCAAACACCGTTTAAATATGAAATGGCATCGCACGATGCTCGTTTTTGCGGTGTGTTTATGCGTGTCGATACGCAGACGGGTAAAGCGTTAGAATTTGAGCAAATTATTTTTCCGGCATTTCACTAAATAAAAAAGAAGATGAACTATGACTACGACAATAATTGATGGAAAAGCAATAAGCAAGCAAATTCGGCAAGAGTTAAAACAGAAAACCGAGACATTTCAAAAAGAAACCGGCACTGTACCGGGATTGGCATTTATACTTGTGGGAGAAAATCCTGCCTCACAAGTGTATGTAAAAATGAAGGGTAAAGCATGTGAGGAGGTCGGTTTTTATTCAGTCACCAAAGAATTACCCGCCGATATTTCTCAACAAGAGCTGGTAAAACTTATCGATGCTTTCAACAATGATCCGAAAATACACGGTATCTTAACACAGCTTCCGTTGCCGGATCACATTGATGAAGCTGCCGTAATAGAATCCATCGACCCTGCAAAAGATGTAGATGGTTTTCATCCGATCAATGTCGGTAAACTCTTGATCGGACTGGATACATTTCGACCATGTACTCCGGCGGGAATACAGGAATTGCTAATCCGGAGTGACATTGACCCGGCAGGTAAACACGTTGTGGTTGTCGGGCGGAGCAATATCGTCGGCAAACCTATCGGCAATATACTGTTGCAAAAACAAAAATGGGCAAATGCAGTGGTTACCTTCTGTCACACCGGTGCCAAAGATATCGCGTATTTTACAAAACAAGCCGATATCCTGATCGCTGCTGTCGGACGGACGAATGTTATAACCGGTGATATGGTGAAGAAAGGCGTGGTTGTAATCGATGTCGGTGTGAACCGTGTCGATGACCCAGAATCCGAAAAAGGATATAAACTTGTGGGAGATGTGGATTTTGATTCCGTCAAGGAGGTTTCCGGTGCAATTACTCCGGTTCCGGGTGGGGTCGGGCCGATGACGATTGCAATGCTGCTTGCCAATACTTTACAGGCGGCACAGGAACAAGTGACAGTTACAGAATAAATTGAACTACAGGTTTCAGTTGTCAGTTTTCTGCGGATTTCTGGCATTAATGACATGTTTGGTAGTGTATTTAAATTTGCAGGTTGTTCATATCCAACAAATCCCCCTTGAATGGATAGTATGAAAACTGACAACTGTAAACCGGAATCTGATATCCCTACAATATTTAAGAAAAATTCCGCCATAAACTACTATTTTTAAAAGAATTTGCCTTCCTATAGCTGAAATTCTTCCGTAAATACCTAAAATTTTGGCATATAAATTGAGATAACTATATAGTACAGCCAGCCAACATATCAAAATTATGGAACAACGAGTAAACAAATATGAATATCGGAATAGTTAAGGAACAATCCTACTGGGAACATCGCGTTCCGTTGACACCTTCGGGTGTCCATTCTTTAGTTGACCTTGGTTCGAAAGTATTCATTGAGAAAGGGGCTGGGAGTTCGGGAAGATTCGAAGACGGTGATTATGAAGAAGCGGGTGCTTCGATAGTCTACCGTGCAGATGAAGCGCTGGGAAGGGCAGATCTTCTGGTGAAAGTCCAACGTCCGACTGTGGAAGAGCTCGAAATGCTTGATGAGGGGCAATCAGTCTTCTCATTCCTTCATCTTGCCGTTGCAGGCGAATCATACCTGAAGAAACTGATAGATAAGAAAACAACCTCTATTGGCTTTGAACTTGTTGAAGATAACGATATACTTCCAATCCTTCATTCGATGAGTGAGATAGCAGGCTCAATGTCGATACAGGTAGCTGCCCGGTATCTCGAGACTACCCAGGGTGGACGCGGTGTGATGCTCGGTGGAGTGGCGGGAGTTCCGCCTGCGGCTGTGGTAATCCTTGGTGCCGGTGTGGTAGGAATATCGGCTGCACGCGAAGCGCTCGGAACCGGTGCGCAGGTCATTATGCTTGATATTGATGTGAAACGGTTGCGCAATGTGGAACATTTGTTTGGCCGCCGGGTTACCACTGCAATTGCAAACCAATATAATCTCCAAAAAGCAGTACAATATGCCGATGTATTTATCGGTGGAATATTGATAAAAGGCGAGCGTGCCCCCGTTGTTGTTACCGAATCAATGGTAAAGACGATGAAATCCGGGGCGGTTATAGTCGATGTATCGATCGATCAGGGGGGATGTGTAGAGACAAGCAGGCCGACAACAATTGTTGAGCCGATCTTTGTTATGCACGATGTTATTCATTACTGTGTGCCCAATATGCCTGCTGCGGTTGCGCGTACCGCTACCAACGGATTAAATAATGCACTGCTGCCATATCTCGAGCGGATTGTAAGGAATGGACTGAATAAAACATTACTTGAGATGCCCGGTTTCAGGAACGGTCTGTGTACGTATAATGGAGTGTGTACGAATGAACAATTAGCGAGAAGATATGAATACAAATATTCACCTGCAGAAAAACTTCTCAAATAGTATAGGTTAGAACAATGTCCTGGATAGATAAATATAAAGATAAGATCATTACCGATGAAGAAGCTGTAAATTATGTTAAAAGTAATAATATAATATTTTTAAGCGGGAATGCGGCTACTCCCCGTAATATCATTGAAAAACTCGCGGCAAGGAAAGACGAACTTGAAAATGTTCAGGTTAACCATCTGTTGATGATGGGGGAAGATCCACTCAGTGCCCCCGGGATGGAAAATCATTTCCGGCATAATTCATTGTTCATCGGACCGGCAGACCGTGCGGCGGTCAATGAAGGACGCTCGGATTATGTGCCGGTATTTCTTTTTGAGGTCCCGTCAGTTTTTATGAAACGTATTATACCGCTTGATATTGCATATATTCACGTTTCACCCCCCGACGACCATGGATTTATGAGTTACGGTGTTGAGTGTGTTGCTTCAAAAGCGGCAGCTGATTCGGCTACCTTTGTTATTGCACAGGTTAATGAAAAAATGCCGCGATCACTCGGCGACTCGTTTATTCATGTCTCCCGGGTAAACAAAATTGTTGAATACAATGAAACAATACCGGTGTTGGATAAAAAGGGCTTCACCGACGTGGAGAAAAAGATTGGTGAATACATAGCCGATCTTGTTGAGGATGGAGCAACAATGCAAATGGGTATTGGAGGAATCCCCGATGCTGTCCTTGCTGCACTCGAAGGAAAAAAGGATCTTGGTATACATACCGAAATGGTCTCCGATGGTGTCATTGAAGGTATAGAAAAAGGTTTCATAACGAACCGGCTGAAAACGTTACATCCCGGAAAGGTTATTGCAACGTTTATTCTCGGTTCGGAACGACTATATAATTTTGTCGATAATAATCCGTATTTCGAGATACATCCCTGTGATTATACAAATAATCCGTTCATCGTCTCGCAAAACGAGAAAATGGTTGCGATCAATTCGGCTATCGAAGTTGATATCACAGGGCAAGTCTGTGCGGATTCCATCGGTACCCGTATTTACAGCGGTTTCGGCGGGCAGGTTGATTTTATACGTGGTGCAGCGTACTCCAAAGGCGGTAAACCGATCATTGCGTTACCATCTTCTACACGTGACGGCAAGGTCAGCAAAATTACTCCTCAACTTAAACCGGGAGCCGGGGTTGTCACCACGCGTGCCGATGTGCACTACGTTGTAACAGAATACGGTGTTGCCTATTTACACGGTAAAAATCTCCGGCAGCGGGTTCACGAGCTTGTAAACATAGCTCACCCGGATTTCAGGGATCAGTTGCTGCATTATGCTAAAGAGCAAAAATTTATTTAACGTTACTAACATAAAAAGGAATGAGTGCTATGAAAAAAAAGGTGCAGGGAACGGTTGTCATTAAGGCCGATCGATGTAAAGGATGTTCTTTCTGTGTGGATTTTTGTCCAACGGGAGCACTGCAGCTATCCGATCAGTACAACGCAAAAGGATACAGAATACCGGAGCTTTTCGAACCGGAGAAATGTACCGGCTGTGATTTGTGTGGTTTGTATTGTCCTGATTTTGCAATTCATGGTTATATAATTAAAAAAGTTGCATAGGAGTTAACAGTGAAGGCAGATAAAAAAGCAGTACTGACTGGGGCGCATTTTATTGACGGCGATCATGCAGCCGGTGAGGGAGCTATTGCCGCCGGGTGTAAATTTGTTGCCGGTTATCCAATCACACCGTCTACCGAAATAATCGAACGCATTGCCGCCCGGTTTCCGCTCGTCGGTGGTATGTTTGTGCAGATGGAAGACGAGATAGCGTCTTCGATTGCAATTCAGGGAGCAGTATGGGCCGGGAAAAAAGCAATGACCGTAACATCAGGCCCCGGTTTTTCATTGATGATGGAACACATCGGGTTTGCGGCAATTACCGAGACACCATGTGTGTTTATAAATGTACAGCGTGGCGGACCATCAACCGGTTTACCGACGCTTCCTGCGCAGGCTGATATGATGCAGGCACGGTGGGGATCGCACGGCGATTATGAAATAATTGCCATAGTCCCGAACTCACCGCAGGAATGTTTCGATCTGACCATACGGGCATTTAATCTCGCGGAGGAATACCGTGTTCCCGTTCTGGTGATGATGGATGAGTGTGTCGGTCATATGACCGAAAAAGTTGTCATTCCCGACCCTGATGAAATTGATATAGTCGATAGAAAATTTACAAAGAAACCGCCCGGTGAATATACATTATTTAATACTAACGGAGAAATGGTACCCGAGATGGTCAAAGCCGGCGATGGCTATCGAATTCATCTAACGGGATTAACCCACGATGAAAAAGGGTATCCGGCAATGTCACCGAAGGTACAGCAAACTATGCTGCGTCGGCTGGTCGATAAGGTGTTAAAAAACGAAGATAAGATTCGCGATCTTGAGGAAGATCAGATCGAAGATGCCGATGTCGTTGTTGTTTCCTACGGTATAACTTCGCGGGTTGTACTGCCGGCAATTAATAAAGCACGTAAAGAAGGATTAAAAGTCGGTCACATACGTTTAATTACAGTATGGCCGTTTCCTGAATTATACATCCGTGAACTGGCAAAGAAAGTCGAAGCATTTGTCGTTCCCGAATTGAATCTCGGGCAGATAGTACATGAAGTTGAGCGGTGTGCTGCCGGAAATGCCGTTACGAAACTGGTTCCCCATGCCGGCGGAGCTGTGCACGCACCGGAAGATATTTACGACGCAATAAAAGGAGTGCTTACTAATGCATGATCAAACCGCGGTAGAGACAGAGGTGCCGGAGCAAGAAAATCCGGTTGAATCACTTTTGCGTATGGATCGTATACCGCATATCTGGTGTCCCGGATGCGGTATCGGTACAACAGTTAATTGTTTTGCCCGTGCTCTTGAGCAATCGAAACTCGATCTTGACAATGTTGCAATTGTATCGGGTATTGGTTGTACGGGACGCGTAGCCGGATATGTCAATCTGGATTCATTTCACACAACCCATGGCAGGGCGATTCCGTTTGCTACGGGGTTGAAACTTGCTAATCCGAATTTAAAAGTTGTCGTATACAGCGGTGACGGTGACTT
>PWXV01000008.1 GCA_003568415.1 Ignavibacteriales bacterium | reverse complement strand
GTAATTCACTAAATTATAAACTAAAATACTTTTGAATTATGCGAATATCATATATCTATTATTTATTGATAATCTTGATGATGACCTCGTCTCTGAGTTGCTCCGGCGCCCGGGAATCGGAAACAGGACAAATGGCCGTGGTTATCTCAACTCTTAACAATCCCTGGTTTGTTGTACTTGCAGAGTCCGCAGCGGCAAAAGCCAGAGAGCTTGGCTACAGGGCCGTGATATATGACTCCCAGAATAGTTCAGCCCGCGAATCTGAACATTTCGATAATATTATTACCATGAGATATGATGCGATCCTCTTTAATCCTACCGATGCTGACGGTTCGGTACTGAACGTCACAAGGGCAAGGGACGCAGGTATCCCCACGTTTTGCATGGACAGGGAGATAAATTCACGCGATGCGGCCGTGACCCAGTTGCTCTCAGATAATTTTACGGGTTGTGTAAAGTTGGGCAAGTATTTTGTGAGGGAGATGAATCAGCAAGGTAAATACGTGGAAATTCTCGGACTTGTGGGTGATAATAACACCTGGAACCGATCACGCGGGTTTCACAGCGTCGTTGATGAGTTTCCGGATTTGGTGATGGTAGCTCAGCAGAGCGCTGATTTTGACCGTAATAGGGCAATGGAAGTGATGGAATCCATATTGCAGGCAAATCCAGACATAGATGCGGTTTTTTGCGGAAACGATGCAATGGCGTTGGGTGCTTACCAGGCAATACTTTCTGCCGGGAAAGCCGATCAGATTAAAGTTTTCGGATTTGACGGAGCGTATGACGCACTCAGGTCAATTGAAAATAACAGGATATCTGCAACCGTTATGCAGTTCCCCGTGTTGATGGCGGAGAAGTCGGCTGTGCTTGCCGATGAGTATATTAATGGCAGGCGCGATTTTGATTCACGCACACCGGTTGAAGTGGTTCTTGTAACACCGGATAACGTTTCTGAATTTCTGGATTAGTATGCCAGGAAAAAGCCAATAAGCTGTGTGCTTAACATATTATTCAAATTGATCGATCAACTATGAAACGTATAGCCATAAAATACAGTGCCGGGCTCCTGCTATTCCTGCTAATAATTTTTCTTTCACTCGACATTCAACGTCTGGACCGGGAAATAACAAGACCTCTCAGTGAAATGTTTGTCGTTGAGGAATATGTTGCTGACCTATGGACAAATCAGCTTCCGGAAGTATTTTCAGATGCCGCAGAGTTATCATATCTGATGGGGTTGTTCAATGATGATCCCGAGGCGGCATTCGACCGTTATTCCAACAAACTGGGAATTTCCAATACATATTATTTCTATGTTTCCGGATCGGGAACTGTTGATGACATTGATGAAACCGTCGTGTATGTAACTGTAGACGGCACTATACCGGTTGAGCTCGAAACGGTTTATGTGTTCGGCAATGCAATCCGTGACGCGTCAGACATTGTTGATATCAACGAATTCCTGAATATGATGGATTTCAATATGATCTCTGTACATCTTAACAGAAAGGTGAAATCAGAAGTTATAGACCCCTTCAGGAGAGAGGTTCAACCGGGGGACGTTGTCTCATTTATCGGAGCTACCGAGATACACCGACCGGAAGGAGTTCCGGAAAGGTTAAATATTATACCGGTCCAAATAAATATCAGCCATGGAAATTAACGTAAAACCCGACATACCCGTAATTGAGGTAAGGAATATTTCGAAGGAATTTTCTGGAAACTATGCTCTCACCGATGTCAGCATAAAATTGTATCCGGGAAAGGTAAATGCCATAGTGGGGGAGAACGGGGCGGGGAAATCAACATTAATGAAGATCATCTCAGGGGTTTACACCGGATATGAAGGAACGGTCATTTACGAGGGCAAAGAGGTCACTTTTTCCACTCCGGCAGAGGCGCAGAATATGGGGATAGCAATTATCCACCAGGAGTTGAATCTTGTCAGCAACATGACCGTTGCCGAAAATATTTTTCTTGGCAGGGAGCCTTTGAATAGACTGGGAATGGTGGACTACAGAAAGATGAACGAAAAGACCCGCGAGGTAATCGCCCGGCTCCATCTCAATGTTGATCCCGAAACACCGGTCTACCAGTTGCGCACGGCGCAGCAGCAACTTATTGAGATTGCCCGGGCATTGCTCCTCGAGTCGAAGGTTCTGATAATGGATGAACCGACATCTTCACTGAGCGGTAATGAAATTGACCTGTTATTCAGCATAATCTCTAACCTCAAAGAGAAAGGGGTTGCTGTCGTATATATATCTCATAAGCTTGATGAACTCTTCAGAATAGCAGACAATTTTACCGTTCTGCGCGACGGCAAGGTAACGGGCAGCAAGGAAATGAGTGAACTTATTATGAGGGATGATATAATACGGATGATGGTGGGGCGGGATATTTTAATCAGGAACAGGAAGGAACCGGAAACGGATGGGCAAAGAAAAGAGTTGCTGAAGGTTACAAACCTGTCACTAAGGAATCCCGAACTTCCGTCAATGTTCCTTGTAAATAACGTCAGTTTCACTCTCAGCAAGGGTGAGATTCTGGGAGTCAGCGGTTTGATGGGGGCAGGGAGGACAGAGATGCTTGAAGCGCTCTTCGGTCTGCACAATGAATATGTGTCCGGTGAAATTGAAATTGAAGGACGTCCCGTTATCATACGTTCCATTTCTGACGCAATTAGGGCGGGAATGGCACTTGTACCGGAGGACCGCCAGTTGCAGGGGCTGATATTGGAATTGAATGTTGCAGAAAACACCACTCTTGCGAGTCTGATGAAAGTGCTGTCATTTGGGTTCATTGACCGGAAAAAGGAAACTGAGATGTGCAAAAGATTCAAGGAAAAGCTGAATATCAGGCTCGCTTCATACGGGCAAACTGTCGAAACGTTAAGCGGAGGCAACCAGCAGAAGGTGGTAATATCCAAATGGCTTGCCTCGAATCCCAAAATCCTGCTGCTGGATGAACCTACCAGGGGCGTAGATATTGGTGCAAAGCAAGAGCTGTATGAAATTATAGAGGAGCTTGCCGCCGAAGGTATGGGAATTATCCTGGTCTCATCGGAATTACCCGAGATACTTTCTCTTTCGGACAGGATACTGGTTTTCTCTGCCTCGCGATTGACGGCTACATTAAAAAAAGGGGATGCCGACGAAGAGGTTATAATGAAAGCTGCAACCGCAAATATCAGTTATGCGCCATGAATTGAAATATAATCACGATCACAAAACTAAATGATGTTTATGAATAGATTGGATAAGATAGTTATGAATTCTTCCGTTTCCCTCATTCTGTTGCTCCTTATTTTCTTTTATACACCTGAATCGTTCGGTCATGATCTTTACTTAAATGAGATCATGGCATCGAATGCCACGACTATCGAAGATGAAGACGGAGACGCTGAAGACTGGATCGAAATTTATTATTCCGGTTCGGAGCCTCTGAATTTGGAGGGATACGGACTTTCCGACGACTACGATCGTCCTTTCCGGTGGATTTTTCCAGATGTTATCATTGAGCCGGGTGAATTCATGGTGATATGGGCTTCGGGTAAAGACCGGAACAATCCGGATTACCCGCTTCACACAAATTTCAGAATTGCATCAGCAGGTGAAGAAGTCCTCCTCACTGCCTCGGATAGCACGCGAATCGATGAACTTGCACCGACAGCCATCCCGACGGATATCAGTCTCGGCAGGAAACCCGACGGAACCGGTGAATGGCATTTCTTTAATGAGCCGACCCCCGGTGCTCCAAACGACACCGAAGGATATCAGGAATTGCTTGACCCGGTTGAGTTCTCGCAT
Source organism: Ignavibacteriales bacterium (assembly GCA_003568415.1). Lineage (GTDB taxonomy): Bacteria > Bacteroidota > Ignavibacteria > T3Sed10-11 > T3Sed10-11 > T3Sed10-11. The sequence goes on along the minus strand of PWXV01000008.1, from coordinate 6,538 downwards.
TCCGGTGGTTTTTATGCAAACAATATCGAGCTTATACTCAGCCACCCCGATCCCGATGTAACCATTATCTATACCATGGACGGCTCCGAACCCGACCCGGCAAACATAGGAGGACAGACCTATCAATATAAAGACAGGTATCGTCGGAACCCCTCGGACACTGATGGTTCCCTTGCAGATGCAGCGTATGAATCATTCGAATATTCAGATCCTATTACAATAACCGACCGAACTGAAAAGCCGAATCGAATAAGCCGGATACACACAACCATCGATAATGCAATAACACCTGAATATTTTCCATCACATTCAATATTCAAAGGTACTGTTATCCGCGCCAGAGCCGTGAAAACAGGTGCACTGCAAAGCAAAGAAAAAACTAATACATATTTTGTAACCCCGGAAATGCGGGACCGGTACACCCTGCCCGTCGTTTCGATTGCAATGCAGGAAAATTATCTTTTCGGTTATGAAACCGGTATCTATGTCCCCGGCATAATATACGACGATTGGAGATCGTCATCGGACGATGGGGCAGGCGGCTTTTCGCCTGCTAACTATCATCAACGGGGTTACGAATGGGAACACCCGGCGCATATGGAGCTCTTTGAAGATGGAATGACTGAAGCGTCATTGAAACAAAGGATGGGAGTTCGTATTCACGGCGGCATCAGCCGGTCTTTCCGCATGAAATCACTGCGCCTCTATGCCCGGAATCAATATGGCGATAACAGATTCTATCATCGTATCTTCCCCGATCTTCCGTATACAGAGTACAATCGCTTGATACTCCGCAATTCAGGTAACGATTTTGATTTAACCCTGTTCAGGGATGCTGCTATACAAGAAGTAGTCAAGCATATGAACTTCGATGTTCAGGCGTACCGGCCAGCGATTGTTTTTATCAACGGTGAATACTGGGGTATTCATAATTTCAGGGAACGGTACGATCGTCACTATTTAAGCCGGGTATACGATGTCGAAGATGACAGAGTGGATATACTTGAAGGAAATGCATGGGTTAAAGAAGGAAGTGATGTCCACTATAACGAGACCATTAACTACATTGAAACATACGGTTTGTCGGCTGACGAACATTATGAATATATAAAAACGCGCATCGATGTAGAAAATTTTTTGGATTATCAGGTAGCCCAGATTTATGTAGGTAATGGGGACTGGCCGGGCAATAACATAGATTTCTGGAGGTACCAAACCGACACATACGATCCCGACGCTCCCTATGGAAAAGACGGGCGCTGGCGATGGCTTATGTATGATACGGATTTCGGATTTGGGTTGTTCGACATACATCCCCCGTCAGACAACATGCTTGAATTTGCAACCAGAACAGACGGCCCCGACTGGCCAAATCCACCCTGGTCGACATTTTTGCTGAGAAGTTTTCTGGAGAACGAAACATTTCGCAATAACTTTATCAACCGGTTCGCCGATCAAATAAATACTGCCTTCCGTCCGGAACGCGTTCATAACATAATAAATAACATGGCAGAGATGGTGGAACCTGAAATTGCCGAGCAAATTGAGCGTTGGAAGAGACCGGGCTGGGGTTGGGTCTCGGTATGGGAAAATGATGTAAACGTAATGCGGAATTTTGTTAATGCCCGACCGCAATACATGCGCGGCCATATCAGAGAATATTTCAACATCCAGAGTGAGGTCGAACTTACTGTAAACGTTTCAGACCCTTCAACCGGTTGTGTATATGTGAATTCTATCGAAATAAGTCCCTCCACCCCGGGGATCGATCCGGAACCATATCCGTGGACAGGGATATACTTTCATAATATTCCTGTAACACTGAAAGCTAAAGCTTATCCCGGTTACAAATTCTCCTATTGGGAAGGATACGACGGTGATATAAATGCTGCGGAGATCGAATTGCCCATGACAGAGGCAGCAGCCCTCACCGCGGTTTTTGAAAAAGATGATGAGGCAGACCTTATACCGGAACCGTTCAAACTTGCCGATGGGGTGTATGTGTTCGAAGAATGGTCATCAGATGTCCCCGCCGGTGTTTATCCCAATAATATGGTGTTCGTTTATATGAATGAAATGGAACCCGGCCTCGATGCCGAAGTCGAGGATTTAACATTTGGTGTGTATAATCTGGATTCACGTACCCGCATAAATGGTCTTGAAGCAGACGGGTTTGCATTTATAAACACAAGCAACGAAGAGGGTAATCCCGGCTATCCCGGCCGCCGCCTCGGTGGTGCTATTCTTGCATTGAACACACAGGGGAAAAAGAATATCGAGGTGTCGTGGGAAGGTATAACCGTGCGACCGAACTCCCGCGTTTATAACCTCCGTCTTCAATATCGTGTCGGTAATGACGGTAAGTTTCAGGATGTGCTCGATGAAACCGGAGAACCGGTCGAATACCGCAGACATGAAAACCCGGGGCACCGGGAACACATCGGACCGGTTCGTCTTCCACCCGAAGTTGATAATAAAGCGTATGTTCAGTTACTATGGCGATATTATTTTACAGGAACCCGGGTAGACGAGGAGAGCGGTCAGCGTTCGAAGATGGCTGTATCGGGTATTACGGTTGAAGGCGTTGACGATCCGGTTACCGGTATAGAGGCAGCGGAAGATATCCCTGTCGAGTATAATCTCTATCAGAACTATCCGAACCCGTTTAATCCTATCACGCATATACGGTTTGCGCTGCCTGAAGCTGACACGGTCAAATTAACGGTTTACGATATTCTTGGAAGAGAAGTGGTGCGTCTCGTTGACGGTCATCTGAATGCGGGGCTACATACGGTAAAATTTGATGCTTCGGAGTTATCCGGAGGTATGTATATATTCAGGATCAAAACCGATGAATTTGTACAGAGTAAACGAATGTTGTATGTGAAATAAGGAAAATTTTCCGGCAGGGCATGCCATTCAATGAATGTAAAAGGATACGGGTTGTCAGACGAACTACGACCGGCCGTTTCGATGGATCTTTCCCGAGGTATTGATAAATTTAACTATCAGTGAGAAATATAATTATGCCAACTAAACCAATAAACTAAAATAGTAAACGGCTTGCCAGATGAACATTAAAACCTTACAACAAAATCTACTCAAGTTTCAGTCCGTGATAGCCCTTCTGCTCATGTGCATATTTTTGACTTTAATGACCGATCGTTTCCTGACGCCGGAAAACGGTTGGAATATCATGAGACAGATCTCTGTCAACCTGATCATTTCAGTAGGAGTGACACTGGTTATCCTGACTGCAGGAATAGACCTCTCGGTTGGATCTGTGCTTGCCTTGTGCGGGGCGGTCACGGCAGGCATGCTGAAATTCGGTGCTGAATTTACAGATGCCAATGTATATATAGGATTTACACTTTTTGGGGCGATAGTAGGTGGAGTTGCTATCGGAGCTTTCCTTGGCTGCTTCAACGGTATTGCCATTACCCGTTTTCACATTCCCCCATTTGTTGCGACCCTTGCTATGCTGACCATTGCACGGGGACTTACTATGTTGTGGACAGGCGGATTTCCGATAACCGGTTTCGAAGCCAATATGGCATTTATCGGAACAGGTTGGTTGCTCGGTATCCCGGTGCCGGTGTGGATCTCTGCAGCAGTGGTGGCGGCGGCTGTGATTCTTACCAAAAAAACCAGACTCGGGCGGCACATCTATGCAGTTGGAGGGAACGAGAAGGCAGCAGAACTGTCGGGACTCAATGTAAAGCGGATAAAGGTAATTGTATACTCAATCGCCGGTGCGTTGGCTGCTCTGGGGGGTATCATAGTAACTTCGCGTCTTGATTCGGCACAGCCCAATGCGGGGATGGGAATGGAACTGGATGCAATCGCGGCAGTTGTGATTGGCGGTACATCTCTCTCAGGAGGGAAAGGAACGATAATGGGCACCGTTCAGGGAGCGTTAATTATTGGGGTGCTTAATAACGGACTTGTACTTTTAAATGTATCGCCGTTCTGGCAACAGGTTGTAAAAGGTCTTGTTATCCTGCTTGCAGTCGCGATTGATAGGATGAATACAAGGAAGGAATAATAATTACATTCATATGAGCTCCTATATCTTATCTGTTGATCAGAGCACATCGGCAACAAAGGCATTAATTTTTAATAACCGGGCTAAGGTGGTAGAACGGACGTCAAGGGAACATGAACAGATATATCCGCAGCCGGGGTGGGTTGAACATGATCCGGAAGAGATAATTGCCAACACCTTAGATGTAATAGGAGAAATGGCAAGGGTACGGCAAGATGGAGCTATTCAGGCGCTTGCCATAACCAACCAGAGAGAGACAGTGCTGGTTTGGGATCGGACATCGGGGAGACCGGTATACAATGCAATAGTATGGCAATGCAACAGAGGAGCCGGCTACTGTGAGGAGTTGAGGAATAACGGATGGGAGGATAAGATCAGGGGAAAAACCGGACTGATAATTGATCCTTATTTTTCAGCCACCGGTATACGCTGGATTCTTGAAAAAGTACCGGGCGCCTGTGAGAAGGCACGGAATGGGGAACTGCTGTTCGGCACGACGGACACATGGCTGATCTGGAAACTGACTGAAGGGAGGATTCATGCAACCGATTATTCCAACGCCTGCAGGACCATGCTGTTTAATATCAACACCCTGGAATGGGATAAGGAGATAATGGACCTTCTTGGGATTCCGGTAAGCATGGCGCCGCGCGTACTATACTCGGATGAGCATTTCGGCGAAACTACTGCAGGAGGTGCTTTTGATAAACCGGTTCCGATTAGCGGAGTGATGGGCGACTCTCATGCGGCGCTCTTCGGGCAACTCTGTTTTTCGACCGGTATGGCAAAGGCGACCTACGGAACGGGATCGTCTATAATGATGAATATAGGCGATTCACCTCTTGCAAGTCCGCAGGGACTGGTCACTTCTATCGGTTACGGGATACGGGAGTCCGTTCGGTATGTCTTCGAAGGCAATATCCACTGCACCGGCGCCACTATAAAATGGCTCAGGGATGAGTTGGAGATTATCGGCAATGCTGCCGATACGGATGCCCTTGCTTCGTCGGTTGAATCGAGTGAAGGAACCTATCTGGTGCCTGCATTTGCGGGACTGGGTGCACCTTACTGGAACAATGAGGCAAAAGCAATAATCTGCGGCATGACGTTCCGTACAAAAAAAGCGCATGTCGTAAGGGCGGCGCTTGAAGCCATTGCATATCAGGTAAGGGATTTGGTGGACCTGATGAAGCAGCAGGCCGGGATCGGGGAAATTGAGTTAAGGGTTGACGGCGGGCCTGTTAAAAATAACTTTCTTATGCAATTTCAGGCAGATATCATCGGCGGGGTTATAAACAGGAGCGATATTGAAGAGGCATCGGCTGCAGGTGTGATGATGGCAGCAGGTTTGTACTTGGAGTGGTGGCAGTCGCTCCCGGAGCTTGAAGATTTACGAAAAGGGGAGCTAATAAAAGGCAACATGCCGGTTGAGAGATCACGAGAACTTTACACCGGGTGGAAGTCAGCCGTAGCCCGTGCGCTTTTCAAAGATGAGCAGTTGTCATAATTGAGGTGCGATCATTATTTAACTAAAAATAAGAATTAAGAAAAAGACCATGGCATACAAACATAAACTTACGTTCGGACTGATAGTTGCAACCCGAAATATCTTCAATGCAAAACTCGCAACAGAAGCACGTTCGGTGCTGCTTGAGAAAATCAAAAAGACAGGACATAGTGCGGTAATACTGCCCGCAGCCGAAACGCCTTCCGGCAATATAGAAACTCTGCAAGATGCGCAAAAATGTGCTGAGTTATTTCGCAAAAACCGTGATGTGATAGACGGGATAATCGTCGTACTGCCAAACTTTGGCGATGAGCTGGGAGTTGTTAATTCACTGAGTCTGTCCGGTCTCAAAGTGCCTGTTTTGATACAGGCATGTGATGATGATAATGACAAAGTAGATGTGTACAGCCGCAGAGATGCTTTTTGCGGCAAGATATCGGTATGCAACAACCTCTATCAGTACGGCATCCCGTTTACCGATACCACCTACCATACGTATCCTCTGGAGAGTGAGCATTTTGATAGTGATCTTGAATATTTTGCCGGTGTTTGTCGTGTGGTCAATGGTCTCACCAATGCAAGGATTGGTGCGATCGGAGCCCGTCCCGCTGCATTCCAGACCATGAGGTACAGTGAAAAGATCCTTCAGTCTTGCGGTATTACAGTGGTGCCTGTCGATCTTTCCGAGATATTCGCTGCAGCAAAGAAGTTTGACTCCAACTCCTCAGAACTACAAGAAAATGTTGAAGAAATTAGGGATTACGGAAGGATCCCATCGAGCATAAAACAGACACAGATTAACAAGCTGGCAGGCTTTGGACTGGCAGTGGAAAACTGGGTTGCTGAGAATCAGATAGATGCAACCGCCATCCAATGCTGGGAGTCAGTGCAGAAAAACTATGGTTGTGCAACCTGCACGATAATGAGTATGATGGGAGAGAAGTTCCTGCCCAGTGCCTGTGAAGTCGATGTTGCGGGAGCGGTTT
>PWXV01000153.1 GCA_003568415.1 Ignavibacteriales bacterium | reverse complement strand
CCCGCCTCACAGCTCTGAGCTACATTGCAAATATCCATCGGTGGAACAATATTACCTGAAGGAGTCGTCGTTGTAACCATATCGTACGGCGTGAACGCAGAATGTTGACCGCCGGTCATACCATAGAGATAATTGTTACAAACAATTACCGTTACATCAACATTAAGTAATGCGGCGTGCACTATATGCAATAACCCGATCGTTGCACCGCCATCACCGAGAATTACAATAGTTTTTAAATCCGAATCATACAATATCCCGTCTGATAGTTCTATTCCCACACCGAATGCCGTCGACCTTCCATGGGTTGTATGGACCGTATGTATATCTGAAAACAATGCGTCGACTAATCCGATACACCCTATATCGCTTACAAGATTAATTTTCGACGGATCACGTTGTACTATTGCCAATGCTTTATCCAGATGGCGTACGGAATGCGTATGACCGCATCCTTTACAGAACGGAAATTTTACACCATCGACAAGATATGTATCATAGGTTTGTTGCTGCATCGGTCATACAACCTTCGCTATTATTTCATCGGGTGTTATCATCGAGCCGATCTTATTCACACCGACAACATCCTGATCATCGAAAACATTTTCAATTACCGAACGATACTGGCCGCCAAAATTTTCCTCCGGAATGACAATGCGTTCGATACCATGCAATGAATTCCGTAATTTGTTTTCCGGAACCGGGAATAACGACAGTACATTGAGCCAGGAAACTTTTTCACCGTTCTTACGAAGGCGCCGGACCGCTTCCCGTGCCGTGCGGGCGGTAATACCGTAACTGACAATGAGCGTACGTGCACCTTCTTCAATATCCCGCTTTACCAACTCCATCTGGTTTGCATTTGCATCAATCTTTTTTTGCAGATGATACAACACTTCAAGTGTTTCCGGTGAATTTTTTTGCAACCGACCTGCTTTATTATGTGCAGACCCGGTGACGGTGGATTTAATCTCACCGCCAACGGGCACAAAACTTGGAACATCTTCAGGATTCTCGAAGTAATACGTATCAATGTTTTTATCCATCCCATTGCCTGACATCGATGTTCGCTGCCTGCTTAATGTAGTTAGATCGTGGATATCCATATAATTAACATCTTCAGAGGTCATCCCCACTTCTTTATCAAGCATCACAACAACCGGTGTTCGTAATAACTCCGACCATGTAAATGCAATATGCGTTAACTCATAACATTCGATAGGATTACTCGGTGTGAATACGGGGATCGTATAGCCACCGGATGTGCAGTTCTCAACAAACAACACATCACCCTGAGCATTTTGTGTCGCTCCGCCGGTACTTGGACCGAGGCGCTGTACCGTTGCTATAACAACGGGGGTTTCGGTCATCAGTGCATATTGCACGGTTTCGGTCATCAATGCCCATCCAGGTCCTGATGTTGCGGTCATTGCTTTCTGTCCCCGCAACGAGGCACCGACACAATATGCAAGAGCAGAAATTTCATCAGGTGCACTCAGCGCAACGCCGCCTTTGCCCGGCAGCGTATCGATCATTGTTTTATATATGCCCGAGGCTGGTGTGATAGGATACCCTGCAAAGAACTTACAACCTGCACGCAATGCACCCTCCGCAACCATTTGATTGCCCGACCGTATCCGAACTATTGATTGAACATCGTGCATCGCGATTATCCGGCTATTCCTTTCTCGGTATCACGTTGTGTTTTAATCTCTTCAAGAATTTTTTTCAATTCTTCACGGCTTACCCGTTCATCGATAATTTGCTGAACGAGCATTTCGCGCAGCTTCGTATCTCCGATTTTTCGCGCAGCTTTTTTCAGGAATTGATAACTATCACGTTTCCGATCAATTGCACGTTCAATCGTATCTTCTAATGAAAAATTCTCAAGTACTTTTTTATAGGTCATATATACCTCACCCCCTGTGCTCTATACCGCTGCCACCTGATGAAATAACATCTCTATTTAATTTATTCAGTTTCTACTGTTGAAGCTGCCTGAGCAAGTTCCATACCCCGCCGTATAGCTTTTTCGTTGAGCGGTAATAATTTATGATGCCGTTCAGGAAGAACTTTACGGAGTGCTTCGATAACCGATTCAACAGTTACAACAGGCTTTACCTCCAACAAAGCGCCCAGCACGATCATGTTCATAATCCGTTTGTTTTCCATTTTCACAGCTTCAGCACTTGCCGCGACCGGAACAATGGTAATATCATCGCGTGTCGGCAGATTAATTATATTCGTGCTGTCATATATCAGCAATCCGTCCGGACGTACTGCCGGTTCAAATTTATCAAGCGACGGCTGATTCAGGACAACAGCCGAATCGAACGTCGTCACAATCGGAGAACTGATCGATTCTTCGCTCACAATGACGATACAGTTTGCCGTACCGCCCCGCATTTCCGGTCCGTACGACGGCATCCAGCAAACTTCTCTGTCTTCGAGCATACCGGCGTAGGCAAGCATCATTCCCATAGACAGAACCCCCTGCCCGCCGAATCCGGCAAATATTATTTCTTCATTAAGTTTATTTTTTGTCATAATTCATTTTCCTACTTATCGTCTGAAGGAACTTTCAAATCGCCGAGAGGATATATCGGAAACATGTTCTCCTCAAGCCACTTGTTTGCTTCTACCGGGGTCATCTTCCAACCCGAAGGACAATTTGACACGACCTCAACGAAACATAATCCTTTACCGTCCATCTGATATTGAATACTTTTCGTAATCGCTTTTTTCGCAACACGAACATTTCGGGGATTATTGACTGCAACGCGGGTAACATAGTATGCACCCGGCAGCATTGCAATGAGATCGGTGATCTTTAGCGGATGTCCGACGTGATCGGGATTCCGTCCGAACGGCGATGTCGATGTTTTCATGCCATCGAGTGTTGTGGGAGCCATCTGGCCGCCGGTCATACCGTAAATAGCATTGTTAATAAATACGACAAGTATTTTTTCTCCGCGATTTGCAGTATGGATTGTCTCGGCTGTGCCGATAGCAGCAAGGTCGCCATCACCCTGATATGAAAATACTATTCTGTCGGGTAATACACGTTTTATACCCGTCGCGGCAGCCGAAGCACGACCATGCGCAGCTTCCTGCATATCGATGTCAAGATAGCTATACGCAAACACCGAGCAACCGACCGGGGCTACCCCGATCGTCTTATCCTGAATGCCGAGTTCCTGCACAACTTCCATTAAAATTCGATGCACAACACCGTGACTGCAACCAGGACAATAGTGCATTCGTGTATCGGTTAAGGTATCAGGACGCTCATAAACAATATCCATATCTTCGACATTTATATTGAGTTCCTGTTCAATTCCTGCATTAGTGCTCATACTGTTTCCTCCTTCATTTTAACGGACTGAGGAGCAACCATTTTTTCCAAGCGTTCGAGTACTTCTTCCGGACTTGGAATAATGCCTCCCATTCGTCCATAAAATTCAACCGGTACCTGTCCGTTAACGGCAAGTCTGACATCCTCGTACATCTGTCCTGCATTCATCTCCACGGTCAGAACCGAGTTAACTTTTTTCGCCAGTTTGTGAATTTCGTTCGTGGGGAATGGGAACAATGATATTGGTCGCAGCAACCCGGCTTTAATTCCTTTTTCACGTGCAAGCTGTACCGTCTTGTGTGCAATACGTGCGCATAATCCGTATGCAACTAGTAAATATTCCGCATCCTCGGTTTGTACTTCCTGAAAACGAACTTCATGTTCCTGCATTTCACAATATTTCTTTTGCAGATGCTGATTGATTTTTTCCATCTGTTCAGATTTAATATGCAGAGACGTAATGATATTTCGTTCTTCTCTTCCGTTCTTACCTGTTGTCGCCCAGGGATGCTCAATTCGTTTAGAAGGATCATAATCCCGGAACGAAACCTTTTCCATCATCTGTCCAAGCGCACCATCTGCAAGGATCATGACCGGGTTCCGGTATTTATCGGCAAGATCAAATCCTTCAAAAACCATATCGGCCATTTCCTGTACCGTAGCAGGAGCAAGCACAAGCAACTTATAATCGCCGTGGCCACCGCCTTTCACCGCTTGAAAGTAATCGCCTTGTGAGGGTTGAATAGTTCCAAGTCCCGGTCCGCCACGATTTATATTCACAAGCAAACACGGCAGCTCGGCACATGCAATATAGGAAAGTCCCTCCTGCATTAAACTGATACCCGGGCTTGAAGAGGAGGTCATCACTCTTGCACCTGCACCGGCAGCACCGTAAATCATATTGATTGCCGCCAACTCACTTTCAGCCTGTAAGACCGTCATTCTCCGCTCTTCTCCGTGTTGGCTCAGATATTCCAATACTTCCGATTGCGGTGTAATAGGATATCCAAAATATCCCTGACAACCCGCACGCAATGCAGCTTCTGCTAAAGCTTCATTGCCTTTCATTAATAGTATTTCAGACACGATTTCACCTCTTTAATTTATTCGTTAATCGAAACCGAGACATCGCCCCGGACGTTGCTAATTCGAGCAACCTCTTCGCGCCCGTTTTTTCCCTTTTTCTTTTTCTTTGATTCACGATATACCGTGATCACTGCATCGGGACATACGAGAGCACAGTTTATACACCCGGTACAATTGTCATGAATTTGAACTGCATAATGATAACCCGCTTTATTAATCTCCTTTGATAAGGCGAGACTATCCTGCGGACACGCTTCGATACACAGTTCACATCCTTTACAGGTTTCGATTTCAATTTGAACAGCACCTTTAATAGCCATAATAATCACTTCCGTTTCGGTTTATCTTTGTCATTAACTCCGCCTTTAGTTAGTTCTTCATCCGACACATAATCCTTATCGTATATCGTAAGATATTCGGTGTCGGTTTTTGCAACCGCTTCAGCTTGTTTAATTCTTTCAAGTTCAAGCGGATGCTCATGTGCCATTTCTTCCTCGGTAATCGTACCTTTTAACCAGGCAAGGTTCATCGGATATACATCCGGGTTGAAGATCACGAAGTAGAAATGCCAAATTATTATCGCAAGTGTTGCTAACCACGCTTCATAGAAGTGGATCAAACGCATAACATCGTGGAACAACAATGAAGTTAGATTTATAAAGTATGTCTCAAACCAGAGAACAAATCCTGTTGCGACCATAAGCGCGGTTCCCCAGACAAGCGCCCAGTATTCTGCTTTTTCTACATAGCCGAAGCGTCCGAATTTTGGTTTTGTTTTCGCAAATCCCAAATTATATTTCAGCACATTGATCGCATCCCAGGCATCCTGAATCTTGGGCATCAGATCGCGTATCAATTCACGGCCCCGTTGCGTGGCAGTGACGTGATAGAGATGATAAACACTGCCGACGATCATAACGACACCTGCTATGCGATGTAAATAACTTCTGACTTCGTAGAACCACGGCATGTGCTCGCGGAACGGAATAACCCAGAATGCATCGGGATAGCTGAGCATAAAGCCGGTAATAACCAATATCGGGAAACTTATCATTAAGCTACCGTGCTGTAACCGCTCGCTCAAAGTCATACGTAAATATAAACCGCGGCCAATATGACCGTGCTCTATTCCCTGACGGCGCTGTATTAATTTATCTTTCGATTTTCTATAGAAATCAAATGCATTATGCACAAACATGCCACCAACGATCACAACGATGAGCGTTATATACAGTGTGGATATAAACTGTATCCACATTGATTCATCCGGATCTCCGACATAGTGCACTTTACCGCGTGCAAAGTTTGCGGTTGCGCCGGGATGGCAATCACCGCAGGTGGCAGCAATATTATCTATATGTACCTTCGATCTCGGGTCCGTTGACGGTAATATTTTATGTGCCCCGTGACAGCTCGCGCAGTTTGCAACATTGGCACCACCGGCACGCAATGCCGTACCGTGATAACTATCCACAAAGCTGCTGACACGACCGGCGCTTAAGCCATACCGTTCTGTTAATCGTACCGACTCATGGCACTCGCCACAAACTTCTGTTGCAAGCCGCACAGCAGATACCGGTGCACGCGGATCATCGTGTTTATATATGGTATGCTCACCGTGGCAATCTGTACAAGTAGGCGCTCCACGAACACCACGATCAAACGCCTGACCGTGACTGCTTATTTTATAATCATCATAAACATCCCCGTGACATTCACCGCACGTTTGATTTACATTACGCCGGTGAAGCATCGAATTCGGATGGTCGGCGTTTAAAATTTCGTGATCGCCGTGGCAATCACTGCATGTCGCAGCGTCAAGATTTCCTGCTTGCAATGCCATTCCATGAACGCTTTGATCGTAGGAAGCTATAAAGCCGGCAGTGACGGGCACACGAGCACGAACTTCAGGGTCATCAAGATGGCAGGACTTGCAGGTTTCAGCTTCTTGTATTTTATGAACCGGTGAGTCCTCACTGGTTATCGTTGTAATAGTATGCTCACCGTGGCAGTCTGTACAAACAGGTGCACTTTGCACCCCCCGTGCAAATGCCTGTCCGTGATCCGATCTCCGCAGTTCAGCGAAGGGTTCACCATGGCATTGCGCACAGGTATTATTAATTTTTGTACGATGTACTGTAGACCTTACATCATCTGCCGGAAAAACATTATGCGACCCATGGCAGTCGCTGCACGATGCCGATGTTTTGCCTTCTTCTATTGCGAGATAATGGATGCTGTGTTCATATTGATCCATAAACTCGCGTGACCGCTCACCGAAATAATCTGCAAACTCATCTGAAAGGTGACAGGATAGACAGGTCTCCTGTTCACGCACAAACCGGTCCATTGATACATCATGTGAATGATGACAATCCACGCACGATGGAGCTGCGGGATGTCCCTCAAGATAATACTGGCCATGGATACTTGTCTCTTCCTGCTCTTGCACATCACCGTGACAGGTTCCGCAGGTTTCCTGTACACTCTCGACATGAACCTTCGACTCAGGTGAAGTAACTCTGAAAACATCGTGGCCGCCATGACAATCGACACAGGAGGCGTTAACGGTACCATCCGGATGTTCGAACGCGTGAGAACTTCTCGTAAATTTTGCTACATCGCCGGTTTCATGGCACGACATACACGAAGCAACATCATGCCGCTGCTCAAATGCCGGTTTAACATAATGCTTTGTATGGCAATCATAACATTGTGGTGCCTCGGGGTGGTCATCCTGCAAAGCTTCAAAGTGTATACTTTTTTCCAGATCGGGCGTATCGTGACACATTGCACAGTCTACTCTTTCGATAGGATCGGCATGCGGGATGTCAAACGGATCGAACCCTGCGTGACAATCTACGCACTGAAAGATACTGTGTACTGAATGGTCGAATTTCTCTTCATCCACAAATAGATTAACTTCTTCACCATTCCGAATCATTGTTAAATCCGGATCTGTATGACACATCAGACAGTCTTCATTATCCTGTGTGAAAACAGCCGGCGAAACAATGAGCAGAATAAGCAATACTACTACGGATATTAACCTTATAATTTCCAATTTCAATGATCCCAGTACAGAGTGATGAAAAATTCTACAATTTCATATTCAATTAGGTACAAGATTTATGCCAATGGTAGAATTTATAAATTTAGCCCAAATACTCTGTTATTCAGCAATTTTCTGGAATTTTCTTCCAAAAAATGGCAATGAATTTGTTATACTTCCCAAAAATGGGAATCTATGTGGATTATTTTGACACAATGACTACTAAAATAATCCGCTGATTACGCCGTCTTCATCCACTGTTATGTTCCAGGCGGCCGGTTGTTTGGGCAATCCCGGCATTTCCATTATATCACCACACAATGGAACGATAAAGCCGGCACCCGATTTTGCACGCACATCATCAATGCGCAATTTGAAGTTTTTAGGCCATCCTTTCATCGAGGCCTGATCGGAGATTGAATATTGTGTTTTTGCCATACAAATGTATAATTTGCCGAGTCCGATCTTTTCATACAAATCAAGTGCTCGAATTGCTTTACGGGAATATTCAACCTCACTCGCACCGTAGATTTTCCGGGCAACAGCATCTATTTTTTCACCGAGTGGTGCATCGGGCGAATATACCGGAGCATAATTATTTTCTGAATTCTCTGTTAATTTCAGCACCTCCTGAGCAACTCCGGTAAGTCCTTCGGCTCCCCGGGTAAATCCATCGGCAACTGAAAAACGCACACCCTCTTCTTCGAGCATTACCGACAACGCCTCTACCTCCTGGTCTGTATCGTTCGGGAAGCGGTTTAATGCAATCACTACAGGCAATCCGAAAACATCGCGCATTAAATGTATGTGAGCCCTCACATTATCAAATCCTTTACCTATAGCATCGATATTTTCCGACTGAAGCTCAGTCTTAGGAACCCCACCGTGAAACTTGAGTGAACGCACTGTCGTCACAATAACAGCCGCATCCGGGCCGCGGCCGAGTTGAGGCGAGACAATATTAAGAAATTTCTCAGCACCAAGGTCTGATCCAAAACCTGCCTCTACTACTGCGTAGTCGGATAACGACATTGCAGCTTCGATCGCTGATAGTGAACAGGTTCCGTGGGCAATATTACCAAACGGTCCGGTATGAACAATTGCCGGAGTACGATCAGTTGTTTGAACAAGGTTCGGTATCAATGCATCTTTGAGTAATGCTCCCATCGAACCTTCTGCTTTCAGTTCTTTTGCGTAAACCCCTTGTTTTTCTTTTGTCAACCCTACCAGGATATTTCCGAGCCGCTTTTTCAAATCATCGAATGACTTCGATAAACCGAGAATAGCCATTATTTCAGAAGCGGGTGTAATGACAAATGATTCTTCCCGCATCGGTCCGCTCTTGTATGCTTCAAGACCGATTATTATATTCCGCAATGCACGATCGTTCATATCTATTGTCCGGGGCCATAATACCCGGGCCGGATCGATGCTTGTTGGATTACCATGAAATATTGAAGCATCGGTCATTGCAGATAAAAGGTTATGTGCCGATGTCACTCCATGAAAATCTCCGGTAAAATGCAGGTTGATTTCATCCATCGGCTGCACCATCGTTTTACCCCCGCCCGTCGCACCTCCTTTTATACCGAATACCGGACCGAGTGACGGTTCACGTAATGCTACAATTGATTTCTTCCCCGCTTCCCACAATGCCATCGTAAGCCCGATGGAGATCGTTGTCTTTCCTTCGCCAAACGGGGTTGGTGTGGTAGCGGTAACCAAGATTAATTTCCCTTGCTTACCTTGATCATTTTTTTGAAATGCTTCCGGTCTTATCTTTGCTTTATATTTCCCGTACAGAATAAGATCATCCTCTTCAAGTCCGATCTTTTCTGCTACGGTACGAATATCATCAAGGTCAGTTCGTTTTCCTGTTTCCGATTTTTGTAATGTATCGAATCCGTTTCCGGTACGCATAATAATCACTCCTGTAATTTTATTTGGTCTAAGCGAATTTTATTTATTCCCAAGCGGCATTATGTACAGCGGATGTTCTCCATCTTCAAGTTGCAACACATCCGCAACGCCATCATCATCAAAGGCACCGATAACTACCGTGCCGATATTTAACGCGACACCTTGCAGATATACATTTTGTGCGACGTGTCCCGCTTCCATATATACATAGCGTAAAGCACGTCCTCCGTATCGCTGTTCGGTGCGGGCAACAACACCGGTGATTGCCATAACAACAGGTGCATCGATAATCGATGGTTGGCGCAAGGCTACATCATACAAATCGCGCCGAAGGTCACCATCAATTATTTTTTCGAGTGTATGATTATCATAGTCGTATCTATACACTCCATCAGAAACGTCTTCAACTTCGGTTATGAGAAGATAAATTTCCATCGGAAATGTCGCGCCTGCCGAAGGAGCAGTTCTAAAACCACTAACTTCATCACTGACACCCTGTGCCGACCACGCTAATTGTGCAATTTCCTGTAATGAAAGCGGTACATCTCTGTATTCACGAATTGATCTTCGTTCTTTTAATGTTTCTTCAATCGACATATCGCCTGTTAATGCCGGTTCTGGTAAAATAATAGTTTCCATAATAGTATCATTATTATTATCCTGATCGTGTATTGAGCAAGCAAGCAATAAAATTGTTATACCAAATACTAATACGTTCATAGTATCAGTCCTTTCCGGTTAAATCCTCTGATGCTTTGAGAATACTACCCTTCATAGTAATAAATTTATTTTTTGTAAGGTGACCCAGCGGTGTTAGATTTGCGCGCATAATACTATCGTCATCGTGCACAATATCCTCCCGGACATCGACGGCTACTGCTTCTCCTACTACAAGCATATGGTCGCCGCATTGAATTTCATTGTGATACCGGCATTCAATATTGACCTGACATTCTTTTATACGCGGCGAATTGACCTTCACTGCAGGAAGTGCCGTTAACCCAAGCTTTTTGAATTCATCCGGTTCCCTGTCAAGTTTTGCCGAACCATACACTGTATCAAGGAGTTGGGGGTCGGGTACGCCAATCGTAAACTCACCGGTTGCCTTTATTATGCGGTATGTATTGGTCGAAGCTTTGATCGAAAGAGCTATCAACGGCGGTTCTTTTGATACCACAATCCACCAAGCAAAGGGGGCAATATTATTACGTTGATTATCATCGAGTGTAGAGATGAGTATTACTCCGGTCGGAGGTGTTGCATACAACGTTCGTGCAAGGTCAATCTGCATATTTCAAGCACCTTGATTAAAAATTCAACATATTTCAGACTCAACCCTCGGTGATAAATTCACCGGAGCGATTTTTCAAGGCACTCTACGGAGGTTAAACGTTTTCCATGAATCAGATCGGAAGCTAATGAAGGGTAACTATTCATGGCAGGCGTTCAAGCTGTTCAGAACGCCGTTTATCCATAAATAATATAGTCAAAAAATATGCCAGAAAAAAGCGATTTTAAAACGTTTTAATAGAGGTGAAATCCTGATTTTTCAAGTCAAACTAGAACAGTTTTCCCAAATTCAAGAAATTCTTATTATAAACTCTTAGTTATGTGAAGGCTCATTTATTTTGTGCAGCATAATCAAGAATAGCTCACGCTTCTTCACCAACTCAAGGTTCTGATGAATTCTCACGGTAGGAATAATAACCGCAAACGACGCAACAACCACTATGCCCACCTTCTCCCAGGGGATCCACACAGCACCGAATATTGTTGCAACTGCAGCAAAACATACAAGTGTTCCGAGCAGTATCGAAACCGGGGTGAGAATACTGAGGTGTTTTTTATATTGGTTTATTTGCTGTCTGACCGATTCCAGAGAAGTCAGTTTATTAGTATATTTTTGCTTCCCATCCATATAGTTTATTTGGATCTCAAGCACCCTTCGCAGCTCATAATTCGCATCCATAATACCTTTCTCCTGTTGAATGAGATGAAATGTAGCTTTTAGTGAACTATACGTTGGCGTGGGAAAAAAGTTGCGCAATTATTCTGTCGGCGTGTATAAAATGTAATACTAAAATCCCCCCTCACGCCATTGCTTTAAATGCGGCACTAACTATAGTTTGCGCTTCTTTCTGTATCTTCTTGAGATGTTCGTGCCCTTTAAAACTTTCCGCATAAACTTTGTAAATATCTTCGGTTCCTGATGGCCGGGCCGCGAACCAACCGTTTTCCGTTACGACCTTGAGTCCCCCGATTGGTGCATTATTTCCGGGGGCATTCGTTAGTTTAGCTGTTATCTGTTCTCCGGCAAGTTCCGATTCTTCTATCATATCCGGTGAAAGATTTGCAAGCGCTTTTTTCTGATCGGAATCCGCCGGTGCATCGATCCGTTCATATACAGGACTCCCGAATCTTTGCTCAAGTTCTTTATAGTGTTCACCCGGATCGCGGTTTGTTTTTGCAGTAATTTCAGCAGCAAGCAAATCGAGAATAATACCGTCCTTATCGGTCGTCCATACTGTACCATCCCTTTTCAGGAATGAAGCGCCGGCACTCTCTTCACCGCCAAATCCGTATGATCCGTCAAGCAATCCATCCACAAACCATTTAAAACCGACCGGAACTTCAGCCAGCTTACGGCCAAGCGCTCCGGCAACCCGGTCGATCATGGAGCTCGATACTAATGTTTTTCCAACTGCTGCATCATCGCGCCAATCCGGACGGTTTCCAAACAAATAATTAATAGCAACTGCGAGATAATGATTCGGATTCATCAATCCTGCACTCCGGGTAACAATACCGTGGCGGTCAAAATCGGGATCGTTACCGAATGCAATATCAAATCGATCTTTCAGTTCTATTAAACTTGCCATCGCATACGGTGATGAACAATCCATACGAATCTTTCCATCCTTATCGACGGTCATAAAGGAAAATGTATAGTCGATGTGCGGATTGACAACCTCGATTGAAAGCCCGTATGTTTCGGCAATTGGCTCCCAGTAATCGATACCGGAGCCGCCCATCGGATCGACACCAATTTTTAAACCCGCCGACTTTATCGCTTCCATCTCGATGATGTTTTTCAGATCGTTCACGTAGGTTGTTATGAAATTGTATTCGCGAACCGAAGCAGAGCGAACCGCCTGTTCGTAAGGAACACGCTTAACATCGGTGAGATTATTTGCAAGAATTTCGTTAGCCCTGTTCTGTATGCGCTTCGTCAGATCGGTATCTGCCGGACCACCGTGTGTCGGATTATACTTGAAACCGCCGTCCTGCGGCGGATTGTGCGACGGAGTAATGACAACTCCATCACTTAATCCGGAAGTTTTATCTCTATTGCTGTTGAGAATTGCATGGGAAATAACCGGAGTCGGTGTCGGACGCAATTCACTTTGTATCAATACATCGACATCGTTAGCCGCAAACACTTCAAGTGCAGTAGCATGTGCCGGTTCTGATAATGCATGGGTATCCATTCCCATAAAGAGCGGACCGGTAACATTATTTTCTTTTCGAACTTCACAAATTGCCTGTACAATTGCAAGTATATGATTTTCATTGAATGAATTTTTTACCGATGTCCCCCGGTGACCGGATGTGCCAAATGCAACAAGGTGTTGCGGAATATCGGGGTCGGGTTTATTCGTATAATACGCTGCAATTAACCGAGGTATATTGATAAGTATTTCTTTCGGGGCCGGTTTACCGGCTAATGGATGTAATGCCACCTATTCCTCCTTTAGTATTCTCGTTTTTCAAACCATATATCTCTGACCCTTCCACCGGTCAGGCGAAATCCTTCTACAGCATCATTGTCATCTTTTATAAATTTCACCGTTCTGAACCACCACTGATTTCCTGAAAATCTATTATTAATAATCGGTGTCAACTCAATGTCACTGTGACGGCGATGCATTGCAATAAGTTCATCATCCCGCAGACGAATAGTATAAAAGGTACCGAGTTCTTCACTGTAATATTTTCCGGTATATTGCTGCAATTCTTCGGTTGTTGGTTTATTCCCGTCTATTCGTAATGCCATCACAGTAGAACCGCCGCGGTTCACCATAAGGTGATCCGCTTTGGCACCTTTATCAGATTCAAATGTAATTTCAAGATCGATATCATTACTGAAAAATACTTCTTCGTTTTTCGGGATGAGTTCCACTTTTGTTATGCCGGGTGTTTGCATAAATAGTCTATCGTCTTCCCGGGTCAATGAAATAATCACTCCCCGTTCCATCTTGTATTTCCCCACATACGCATCAATGACCGAGACATCTATTTCACCTCGTCTTCGTTTTTCGGATTCGATGCGTGGTTCAACCGACTTAAGATTATCGCCAATTATAATATCGGCAATTTGGTAACCGATACGCTGGGGCGACATCGTACTCAAGTTACTTAGCACGATTACAGCAAAATCGTGTTCGGGGAATCGACCTACAAAACTGCGATATCCCGCATCGGCACCGCTGTGCCCGACGGCACTTGTTCCCCTATAATCATTCACCTGTAACGCATACGCGTAACTAATCTGTTCTCCATTATTCAATCTACCCTGGCGATGCATTTGACTGATTATACGTTCATTACCGACTGAGATATCATCAAAGTTCTTAACCCATTTAGCGAGGTCATTGACAGTAGTAAACAAACTTGTCGCTCCGACGTTTGCATAGTTCAAAACACTTTTCTGAAAACCATTATCAGAAACCGGTTGGTAGGAATAAGCCCGTCCGGGTACAATATGCCGGTGATCGTTATGAAAGTGTGTATCATCCATCCCGAGCGGCTCAAAGATATGTTCCTGCGTCCAGTCCGTAAATGATTGTCCGCTCACTCGCTCCACGATCTCGGCAAGCAGCGTATATCCCATATTTGAATAGAGATATTCTTCACCCGGTTTAAAGTTAAGTTCTTGTTGGTTTTCAAGCATTTTCAGAATATGTTCTGTCGTTATGACATCATCGAGTCGCCAACCCGCCATAGCCAGCAATTCCCATTGATCACGTAATCCGCTCGTATGATGAATGAGATGACGTATCGTTATTGTCTCACCCAAATCGGGCACTTCAGATACGTACTTGCGAACATCATCATTGAGCGATAATTTCCCCTGGTCTGCAAGCATTGTAACAGCAAATGCGGTAAATTGCTTGGAGACTGAGGCGACATGAAATATACTGGAGGATGTTATGGGAATATCGTACTCAAGGTTTGCCATACCGTATCCGCGCGAGTATATTGTTTTCCCATCTTTTATTACAGCAATTGCTGCCCCCGGCGATGTATAATTATCCACTGCCGAAAACAAGCGATCTATTTTACTGAAGTGTGACGTTTCATCGGTAACGGCAATGAAGTTATATGAAGCGATAAAAATTATTGCAACGACAAACGCGCCGTACAGAATACGCAGCTGCAGATTCATTGCATCCTCCTTCCATAATCTTATCTTTTATAATCAGGGTTTGTTTCACCGCATTGCCAGCAATCGGTAAATTGACCTTCTATTTTTTCACCGCAAAATGGACACGTCCACGGCCACTGAATTGCCTGTTCTTCAGCGATCGACTCTTTTCGAATTATTTCGCGGGCTTCAGCTTCTTTACGTTCGTCAAGTATCCATAATTCAACCCAGCACTCGGTGGGTGGAAGTTCACCGAGAGCGACAGTTAAATTTTCATTTTTAATAAAAGAAGATATGCCTTCAACTTCAAGCAGATTCTTCATATGGTGAATTATCATCGAATTTTGTGAGCTGAAGATTTTCTTCATACGACATGCACTCCTGAATAATGCAAACATCCCGACGCATTATCTATAACACATATTTTTATATTTCGGTTTAACAACTTTAATATAAACAGAGCACTATGGTAATGTCAACCGATCGCACAAGAAACAGAATAATCACTGTACTTGTCTATACTGAAAAATCGAGCGTATACCATTCCGCCTCATGACTTTGGCCGGTTTTTACAAATCCCATTTTCTGTAGATAGTGCTTATGACGGTCGTTATCGGTGCGGGTGACCACCTTTTTAATTCCATTATCGGTGAATAATTTCCGCTTATCATAATAGATAAATTTACCGGTTTTAAAATCTCTGTAACCGGGGATCACAAAGTCAAGTTGAATTTCAGCAACTCCGTCTTTTCGTAGCTCGACAATACATAAACCTGCAGGGATAAGATTACGCAACATAAAATAAATCCGCTGATCTGGAGAGGGCACATACTCAAACCCCGGGTTATATTTCTCGATCTCCTTTTTATAAAATTTTAAAAAGTGTTTCAGATATTCCGAATTCGGGTCTTCTTCCAAAATGGTGAAATATTCCTTCGCACGAAAAATGTGGTAAAGATAATACAGGTTAATGGCGACAATTAAAGTGTTGAGTAGTGCAACCGGCATTGAACCGATAAGAAAACCATAGATGATAAAGGTACATGCCCCTGCCATATTTATAATGCGTAATTTTATCACCGAACTCATCATTAATGAAACAGCGACAAGCACCGATGCTAAATAACCCACAACTTCATAATAAACAGATAGATCCATACTTATTCTAAAATTTTAATAAGTTTTGTTAATTACGATTCTATTTAGAGATAACACATTGATAGTATACGAAACTGATATCACACTATCCACGGGTAGGATTTTTCGGGGATTCACTGCGTAGCAATTTGCTGTACCTGTATAATAATTTTATACGGGTATAATCTCGTCGGGGCAACACCCCCTCAACCAGCAATTCACCACCATCGTCTTAATGGAAAAGTTCCTTTTTAAAAACTGTTAAATATCGATCCTGTACACACCGATTGCAAGCGTCCATTGTCGGATTCTCTTTAAGCTCGATTGAAGGAATCGCTCCACCGCAATATTTGCATACTCCATACGTGCCATGCACAAAACGGGATATTGCATCTCGAAGCTGAGATACTATTTTATCAGACCTTTGAAATAGAACCCCGCTTTGATAGATTGTTTTTAGTATGCTCTCCGGATTTGATGTGTATGTAAAGTAATTTGACTGGCACCGTAGTTCAGCTAATATTTCATCAAGTGTTTGGTGAAAATAATAACGCATTACAAGGTTGAGTTCCTGGACTAATGATTGTTGTACTTCGTTTTGTATCTGTAACGCCATCTCTCAATTCTCCTTTTCCCCCGCTATTAGGTTACGAAGATATTGACGGCACCCCTGTATTCGTCCATTAGTTACTTCTATTTGGCTCTCCATGAAAAAGTCAGGCTTTCCCGACTCGTCGGGAAGGGGTGAATATTGGTTTTTCAGGAGGGACTATTTATGCGGTTTGCTGTTTTGTTTGTTCCTCCAGATACTGTATGATAGATTTACTTTTTACCGTTATTACGGGACAGTCCGCGAACCGTACCACTTTTTCCGCAACACTTCCCATTAATAGATAATTAAGTCCGCGAAGTCCGTGTGTCGCCACAATGATAAGATCGACCTTATTCTCCCGTGTAAATGTAATGATATCCCGCGACGGATGACCTTCAGTGATATGCAGCTTGGTCGTCAGGCCATCTGCACTATATTCTTTCAGCAATCTCTCTACTTCCTCTTTTGTCCGGGCTTTTGCATCATGTATCCAATCCTTTCCACGCCGAACACTTTCCTTATAGATTGCGGGATAGCTATGTTTTTCAATGACATGCAGAATATGCAAAGCTGCATTATATCTCGATGCGACATCAACTGCAACACGAAGGGCTTTGTTTGAGTATTCCGAAAAATCGATTGGAATGAGAATGTTTTCTAATGCGGCCACTTCTTCACATCGAACCGTAAGTACCGAACAGGGTGCAATCCGAACAATCTTTTCGGCAACACTTCCCATTATAAATCTGTTAATCCCCTGCCGGCCGTGGGTACCCAGCACAACAACATCAATATCATTCGCTGTAATATACTCGATTATCGATTCGACAACATTTACACCGCAGAGTGCTTCACAATGAATATTTATTGCATCACCCTTACCCTCAACCATATCCTGTAAGCGACTGACAGCATTCTTTTGTAGTTGTTTATAGACTTCTTCTGCATTTGCTACCTGTGCCATCGGTTCGATCATATCATTCCGGTGTGTTTGAATAACGTGCACCAGATGCAATTCAGTATTATAATTCTCGGCAAGGAATAGGGCGTGGTTCAGCGCTTGTTGAGCGCACGGTGAAAAATCAGTTGTGAAAAGTGTTTTCTTGATAGTACTCATGACGGCACCTCCGGAACTGTATACAGGATAATTCTGCGGGAGGTACGACGCCCGCCATCGCATAACCGGGGCAATGGCATCAGTGGCAAGGTCGTTAACTGCGGTGATCAAAGAAACCTGAACTCAGACCAGGACGCTGACGCCCTGCCAAAGGCGCAGCGATGTTTCGATTTCTACTAATATAGTACACCTAATTTATATAATAATCAAGTGTATAATATTTGAAATTCGTTGAAAATCATTACTTAATTGCTTCTAAAACCTCCTCGTGTAGATCGAGGTCGGTTTTGCCATAGAGTACAAACCTGATCGTTTTAACAGATTTCAGTTTCGGAATTTCCTGAAGAATTGTTTTCAAAGCCACTTCAGCAGCCGGTTTCATCGGGTAGCCAAACGCACCGGTTGACAGTGCCGGAAATGCTACGGAATCGATCTCTTTTTCCTCGGCAATTTGCAACGCATTTCGATAACAACCGGCCAGCAGTTTATCTTCCGGTTTGTCGATACCAAATACCGGACCAAGACAATGGATAACATACTTGTTGGGCAAATTGTGTGCACCGGTTATCACAGCTTCACCCGGCCGTATCGGTGCAAGGGGACGGCACTCCTCTTCCAGGCCAGGCCCTGCCGCGCGATGGATCGCCCCGGCGACGCCACCGCCAATCCGCAATTCAGCGTTCGCTGCGTTTACCACTGCTGTTATATCGTCTTGTGAAGCGATATCTCCCTGGATAAGTTCGAGTGTCACGCCATTGACTGAATGTTTCATATTCATTGACCTCCCATCTTTATTTCCCTGATCAATTTCGAACGCAGTTCCATCAATTGCTTACTGATTCCAACTTTATAAATATGCGGGAATTCAAAACGCTTATGTTCATCGGAAAGCATGTGCATTCGTTCCCGGACATACTTTGCAATCTCATATGGTGATTCTTTTTTTATAATAACGTTGCCACCATCCATCACCTTTTGGGTGAGTTCTTCTTTCTCCATTGTGTCCATCCGTTTAAACATATCGGGTTTATGCGGATGGTACATCCAATCGACCCCCTCTTCAGTATCGAGCATAACCGCATCGCCATTGAATATACCTTCACCGTTTATATAACGGTATATTTTCTTTTTACCGGGTAATGTCATTTTTTCTATGTTGTCGGATATTTTCATTAATGGTTTCTCACCCACCATTGCAATTTTGTAAACACCGTCAAGAGCACCTTCATTGTTCCCGGTTATTAACCGGGTTCCGATGCCGAAACCATCAATAGGGGCATCCTGTGTATCCAAACTTCTTATGATATATTCATCCAATTGATTCGATGCGATTATCTTCACGTACTGTAATCCCGCTTCATCCAGCATTGCACGGGCACGTTTACTGAGATAGGCAAGGTCGCCGCTGTCCAGACGTATTGCCTGAAGTTTCTCGCCCCGTGCTTCCATCTCTTTCGCAACGGTAATAGCATTTGGTACACCACTCTCCAGGGTGTTGTATGTATCCACCAATAAAATACATTTGTCAGGAAAAACTTTCGCAAACTGACGGAATGCCTCCAGTTCATCGCCATACGTTTGTATCCACGAATGTGCCTGTGTACCGGTTGGTTTAAGGCCGAATAACCTGGCACTGAATACATTAGACGTCGAATCAATCCCCCCGATTATCGCTGCACGGGAACCGTGTATACCTGCCAAACCCTGTGCCCGCCGCAAGCCAAAATCCGATACGATTTTATCATTTGCCGCATACCGTATCCGGGCTGCTTTAGTTGCGATCAAGGATTCAAAATTGATAATGTTTAATAAAACCGTTTCAATGATCTGCGCTTCAATGATGTTACCCTCGACCCGTATAACGGGTTCGTTGGGAAAAACAATTTCTCCTTCGCGGGGTGCAAAGATGGTTAATTTATGTCTGAAATTATTTAAATAATTCACAAAATCTTTATGAAAACCGATCGATTCAAGATACTGACAGTCATCATCATCGAACCGGTACCGCTCGAGCATCTCAAGCAAATCCATAAGTCCGGCAAAAATTACAAATCCGCCACCGTATGGTATACCACGGAAGAAATAATCAAATACTGCAGGAAGATCTTTTTTTCCATTTAAAAAATGGCCCTGTGCCATGGTCAGCTCGTAGAGGTCTACGTATAATCCCGTATCATTTTTTAAAATGGGCATGGTAGTAACAATTAATTATTGTTGTGAGGGAATGATAATATAATCCTTTTCGGTTTTGAGCAGAAAACTGAGCATAATAACACCTGTAACGATCATTGCAGCAATAAGACTGATCGATGTAAAATTCCATCCGGCATCGAGCATCCAGCCAATAATGACCGGACTCACCGCCGTACTGAGCACTCCTAATGCCGTAAACAAACTTCGTATAGTACCAATATAACGTGTTCCGTACATTTCAGCAAGTACAGCACCTTTCACACTCTGACTTAATCCCATAGCAAATCCGGCAAGCGATAAATAGAATAATGCAATATACGGGTGAGAAAAAAATGCCAAGAGTGATACCCCGATTACAAACGGAATAAGGTACAGGGGAAAAAGTTGAACTCCCGAATATCTGTCAACCAGCGGTCCCGAAACAATCGAACCGAGCGTACGGGCAACGGCAAAACCGATAAAACACGTTGCCATCCACTCTATCGCCCACCCTTTTTGTTCTGCAAGTATGATCTGATAAAACAACAGCCCGGTAAGCATAAACGGCAACATTGTTCCGTTCAATGCAATAATATAAAACCGTTTATCAGATAGTAGTTGTACATAACTGAAATTATGTTTCTCCCGCTTATCCTCATTATTGTCGGTTGTGTCGGGCACTTTACTCAATAACCAGTAAATTAACGGTATAAGAATAATTCCTATAAGAATTGCGCTAAAGATAAGCGCTGCACGCCAATCATATAAGCCGATAACAAACCCGATCGTCACGGGGAAGATTGCTTCACCGATCGAGAAACCGAGCACGGATAAACTCAACGCTTTACCGCGGTTTTCTTCATAATGGCGCGACATCGATGTGAGCGCAATGTGACCGAGCAATCCCTGACCGGCAAACCGCAATCCGAATAATCCGATTACTACTCCCGCTATACTTCCGGAAAAAGCTATTACCAAACACGACATCAATAATATTACAGCAGTTATTACTGAAAACTTACGCAGCGAAACCGTATCGATCAACCGTCCGAAATACATGAGTGATACCGCACCAAGTATCGTTGCCCCTGCATATAAACCGCCAAAGGCAGCATTCGTCAACCCGAGCATAGCTATGAGGTTGGGAACGTATAATGAAATCAAAAACGTCTGCCCGAAACTCGAGAAGAACGTCATCATTATACCGAATGTTATAAAGCGTTTATTATCTTTGAAAAATAAAATATAATCCATTGATTCTCTTATATTTTTTGTACTACAATTACCCTTGTATCATCACTGTATCGTTTTTCAAAACCAAATGACCGGCACATGTAATCGAATGTAGTACGGTGATAAAACGAAACATGCGTGGAGTCGCGTGTGTAATACCATGTTTTAAATTGGTCGACCGACTCCCACATCTCGGTCATAACACCGAGGAAACCGTCCGGCACAAGAAGTGTTGCAAGTTTTTCTATCTCAGCTTCCGTATAGAAAAAATGCTCAAATGTTTCAGCACAAAAAACAAAATCATATTGTTGCCGGAGTTGTCCGGGATAAAATATCGGATCGTAATCGTCGCAATCTATCCCCTTCCTTCGGACAAGCTGCGATAATGTGGGTCCCGGACCACAGCCGTAATCCACACCCCGCATTCCCGGTTCAATAAACTCGAGCATTGGATCAATAATACGGTTGAGAAAATTTACATATCCTTCATTTTCTATTGTATTATTGTGCGTCTCGTATCTCGCCCGCTCTTCATCGACTGATAAAAAATATCTGCTATCGACAGAAATAAGATTACAGGATTGACACAAATAATATTCACGATCATCTGCACCATTCAGTTTCTGCAAACGAGACTGTTCGTTACAGAGTCTGCATTCGAAATTATTGTTCACCGGGAATCAATTGTTATTTATTGACACATTTGATACAACGGGAAGAATGCGGTAATGCTGCAAGCCGACCGAGCGGTATCTCCTGGCCGCATTTTGTGCAAATTCCATAGGTCTCCGATTCACACCGGGAGAGCGCGCCCTCAAGCGCCTGTAATCTCATTCTTTTATCTTCAAGTACCGCCTCATTTACACTCTTGCTCCCGAGTGCTTCCATTCGTGTCAACCTGCCGAGTGCATTATCGGGGGCAATCGGTTTAGTCATCTCTTCAAGTTCACGAATTTCTTCCTCGACTTCTTCGATTTGTTCAAGTATTAATTGTTTGAATTCCTCTCGCTGTTCGGGTTTCATATCGCCTCACGCCCGTTATTAACAATCGAAGTATCGGTTTTGAATTCGGAGGTAAAATGGAATTCCACATCCGGATGATTCTCAATTGCCGAGTTCAGGAGCCACTGCGATTCGGCAAAGAACACCGGATTCTCATCTTTATCGTAGTAAATATGACGTGATTTCGCACGCATAAACCCATCCAGCTTCCCCGGATCGTCAGAAGTGATCCAGCACGCCTTGGCATAATTCATCGGCTGGAAGCGACATGATGCACCGTACTCATGCTCAAGCCGGTACTGAATAACATCGAACTGCAATTCACCTACCGTGCCGACTATCTTTCTTCTGCCATCCTGATGAACAAATAGTTGTGCAACACCTTCATCGGTCAATTGTTCAATGCCTTTATCAAGTTGTTTCGATTTCATCGGATCGATATTCACAAGCTCTCTAAATATCTCGGGTGAAAAACTCGGAATCCCCCGGAACGTAAACGTTTCACCCTCGGTAAGTGTATCGCCGATCTTAAAGTTACTCCGGTCATATAATCCGACAACATCACCGGGGAACGCCTCATCGATAATGTTCTTGCTGCGCGCCATAAAGTTATAAGGATTATTAAAGCGCAGATTTTTCCCCAATCGTACGTGGTGGAAATATTTATCCCGTTCGAACTTACCGGAGCATACACGCAGGAACGCAATCCGGTCACGATGACGCGGGTCCAGATTTGCATGGATCTTGAAAATGAAACCGCTGAACTTTTCCTCTACAGGTTTTACCTGACGTTGATCGGTTTCACGTTCCTTTGGCGGTGGTGCTATTGAAATAAATGTCTCAAGCAGTTCGCGCACACCGAAGTTATTTAACGCGCTTCCGAAAAACACCGGCGCCACACTGCCGCTCAGATAATCGTTCGTATCAAACGGTTCGTATACACCTTCAACAAGCTCAACCTCTTCACGTAATCGTTCAGCATCGCCGGCAAGTTTATCATCAAGAACGGTATCACTCAGATCGTCAACTAAAAGCCGGTCATCCTCGATGGTTGTTTTACCTGATTTAAAAAGATAAATATTTTTTTCGTACAGATTATAAACTCCTTTAAATCCCTTCCCCATACCGATAGGCCAGGTCAGCGGACGAACCTTGATATCAAGCTTTCGCTCCAGTTCATCCATCAATTCAAACGGACGCATCCCCTCGCGGTCAAGCTTGTTGATAAATATAATGACCGGTGTATTACGCATACGACAGACATTCATCAGTTTCTCGGTCTGCTCCTCGACTCCCTTTACCGAATCAACTACGAGTATTACACTGTCAACGGCGGTCAGTGTGCGATAGGTATCCTCGGCGAAATCCTTATGGCCCGGCGTATCGAGGATATTGATAAACATGTTTTTGTATTCAAATGTCATCACCGAAGTGGCAACCGAGATACCCCGCTGTCTCTCTATGTCCATAAAATCGGAGGTGGCGCTCTTTCTGATCTTATTGGATTTCACCGCACCTGCGGTTTGAATCGCGCCCCCGAATAAAAGCAATTTTTCGGTGAGTGTCGTCTTCCCCGCATCCGGGTGACTTATGATCGCAAAAGTCCGTCGTTTTTGTATTTCTTGTTTAATGCTCATCATAATGTATTACTTTATTAAAATTCATAAACTTATAATGTACGGAATTTTAACGAAAATTACCATACCGCGTGATTTTATGGGGTTGCAGATACAGCCATTCTCCCTCTTCCCGCCACACTATGAAAACCCATTTACCGGCCGTTACGTTATCCTATATGGAGGAAGCTACTCAAGTCGTGAACTTTTCTCGAAAACTTGCGCATTTTTACTTGTTTTCGTATATTGATAAGCTTTAGATACTGGCTAACTCTATAGATAACTATGTTTGACAATTTAACAGAAAAATTTGAAGGTGTAATTAAGAAACTCCGCGGTCACGGCAAGATTTCCGAGGAAAATGTTGCCGAGACATTACGTGAGGTTCGCCGTGTTCTGCTTGATGCGGATGTTAATTATAAAGTCACAAAGCAGTTTATCGCCGATGTACGTGAGCGGGCACTCGGAAAGGATGTACTGCAAAGCATCACACCCGGGCAGCAGTTCGTAAAAATTCTGAACGATGAGCTCATCAAATTGATGGGTGAAACAAATACCGGCATCACCTTCGCCCCTACCCCGCCGACAGTAATACTTGTCGCCGGATTACAGGGATCAGGTAAGACTACTTTCACGGCCAAGCTTGCCCATTATCTGAAGACAAAGGGCAGATTGCCTTTGATGGTTGCGGCAGATATCTATCGACCGGCAGCAATCGATCAGCTGGATACACTGGGTAACCAAAACGACATTCCTGTTTATATTGACAGAGACAACGATGCAGTATCGATAGCAAAAGATGCTATCAATCACGCGCGGAAGAATGCCCGTGATGTTGTCATCATTGATACCGCAGGACGAATGCATATCGACGAAAAGATGATGGATGAAGTAGCTGGTATTCGCGATGCAGTGTCTCCAAGCGAAATACTTTTTGTTGTTGATTCGATGACCGGTCAGGATGCCGTTAATACGGCGAAAGCATTTCACGACCGGTTGAATTACGACGGTGTGGTTTTGACTAAACTTGACGGAGATACCCGCGGCGGTGCTGCACTCTCAATTCGTGCCGTGGTTGAAAAACCTATTAAGTTTGTCGGTGTCGGTGAGCGAGTCGACGCCCTTGAACCATTCTATCCCGACAGAATGGCTTCACGTATACTCGGCATGGGCGACATCGTTACGCTCGTCGAGAAAGCGCAACACCAAGTTGATGAAAAGCAAGCGCAGGATCTTGAAAAGAAACTACGAAAAGCGGAATTCACCTTCGAAGATTTTCTTGATCAACTACAACAGATAAAAAATATGGGGCCGCTCAGTGATGTGCTTTCAATGATACCCGGCATGAACAAAATGCCCAATGTTAAAAATGTTGATGATGGTGAACTGGTACGGGTTGAGGCGATCATCAAGTCGATGACCGCAGAAGAGCGGAAGAAGCCTCAGATATTAAACGGAAGCCGGCGACGTCGTATTGCGATGGGGAGCGGGACGACCGTACAGGAAGTGAACCGGCTGATCAAGCAGTTTAATGAAATGCAAAAAATGATGAAATCCTTTTCTAAAGGAAAAGGAAAAATGAAAGCAAAGAATTTAATGAAAGGTATGGGCGGCGGTATGCGCATGCCATTTGGTTAAAATTTTTAATTACATAATTAATAAGCAATAATAATTTATCAGGAGGAACACGTTGGCAGTACGCTTGCGTTTACGACGGGTCGGAAGAAAGAAATCACCGATCTACAAAGTTGTTGCAGCCGATAAACGGTCGCCCCGTGATGGGCGTTTTATTGAATCGGTCGGGCAATACGAACCACTTAGAAAAGAGAATACTGTTGAATTCAATGAAGAACGGGTTATGTACTGGCTGAAGAACGGCGCTCAACCGTCGGCTACGGTACAAAATCTGCTTCGAAGCCAAGGATTATGGCTTAAATGGTCGTTGCTGAAAAAAGGTGCGGATGAAAGTACGATAACCGAGCAGCTTGAGAAATTCTCAATGCAACGGGCCGAACGGGATCAGCGGGCAAAAGAAAAATCGGCTGAGAAGAAAAAAGACAAAGCAGCTGCCGAAGCAGAAAAACCGGCCGAAGCTGAAACCGCTGCAGATGAAACTCAAAAAGCTGAGGAAAAACAGGAATCTCCGCAACCTGCAGAAGAGCAGCAAGATGCACCTGCTGAAAAAGAAGCCGATGCACCGGCAGAGGAACAAGCTTCACCAGAAGAAGAACAAAAAACGCAAGAAGATGCCACTCCGGATAAAACATCTGATTCACCAGATGAATCGAAGAAAGAGGAAACTCCCGGAGAAGATTCAACAAAGAAAGAATAAGAGAAAGTTTACCTTTTTCCCAACTTGATGTACTACGGTATGTGTGTAGGTTGACAAAGCTATCAATGTATCCGTCTGTGGTTCAAATACATACCGGCACCACAAACGGAACTCGAGGTGGCAAAATGCTTCAAAAGGAGGTGTCGCCATGAAGGAATTCGTTGAGTACATCGCCAAGGAGCTGGTAGATGCACCCGATACAGTCGAAGTGAATGAAGAACATAAAAATGATAAAGTAGTTGTGAAACTCAAAGTTGGGGAAGACGAAATCGGTAAAATCATCGGTAAAAAAGGACGCACCGCTTCGGCATTTAGAGTGCTGTTCAGCGCAGTTGCGGCGAAACACGGGAAACGGGGTATCCTCGAAATAATTGAATAGCCCCGGATGATGTCAAAATACATAATCGGATCAATCGCTCGACCCGTCGGGCTCAAAGGCGAAGTTATTATAAATCCCGACACCTATGATATAAACCGGTACTTCGAGCTTGATGCAGTGTATGCAGGAAGATCCGAAGAAACAAGTACAATACTATCAATTGAGTCGGTCCGGATTCACAAGGGGCGTCCCGTTATTAAATTCGAATCCATCGACTCGCGCAGTGATGCCGAGAACATCGTCGACTATGTACTGTTCATCGATGAGAAAGACCGGGTCGAACTGCCGGAGGGGATATATTTTATTCATGACATAATCGGCATGCACGTATATTCCATTGATGAAGAATTTATTGGCATAGTCAAAGATGTCCTTACACTTCCGGCACAGAACATTTATATTGTGCATCATAACAATAAGGAAGTAATGATACCGGCGGTCGATGAATTTATAGAGTCAATTGATAACGAAGATAAAATCATCCGCATCAAACCGATAGAAGGTTTGCTCGAGTAAATGCATGCGTATCGATATTGTTACCGGTTTACCGGATATTTTAACAAGTCCGCTCAATGAGAGTATTATCAAGCGCGCACAGGAAAGCGGCAGCGTCATTATTGAGATTCATAATTTAAGAGAGTATACTCACGACCGCCATCAGACTATCGACGATACGCAGTATGGCGGCGGTGCGGGGATGGTTTTAAAGCCCGAGCCGTTATTTGAATGCATCGATGCCCTGCAACAAGCCCGGAAATATGACGAAATAATTTATATGACGCCAGACGGTGAACGGTTTACACAGTCGATGGCGACAGAATTATCGCTCAAACAAAACATTATTCTTATATGCGGGCATTATAAGGGTGTCGATGAACGAGTTCGTGAAGCACTGGTAACCAAAGAAATTTCGATCGGTGATTATGTTTTAACCGGCGGTGAGCTTGCAGCAGCTGTTGTTGTGGACGCGGTAGTCCGGTTACTGCCGGGTGCTTTACACGATAGCACCTCGGCAATGAGCGATACATTTCAGGATAATTTGCTGGGTGCACCCGTTTATACCCGACCGCCTGAATATCGTGGTATGAAAGTTCCCGATGTATTGCTCACCGGCAATCATAAAGCAATTGAGGAATGGCGGCAGGAACAACGAATAAAACGGACGAAAGAAAAAAGACCGGATCTGCTGGATGATTGAAGCAATGCAGAGTATATAATTTGAGAAATTTATTAGTAAGTAAAAGCAACTAATTCTTGACAGGAGAAAGTAACAATGGATAAAGTTCGTCTTGTAGAGACAACGCAGATAAAACCCGAACTGACCGAATTTAAACCGGGTGATACGGTAAATGTACATATCCGCGTAATTGAGGGTGAAAAAGAACGCATTCAGCAATTTCAGGGTATTGTTATCAGTCGCAAAGGTAGCGGTTTAAACGAAACGTTTACCGTACGAAAGATATCCGAAGGTGTGGGTGTTGAACGCATATTCCCCGTTCATTCACCGCGTATTGCAAAAATAGATAAGATCCGGGACGGCAATGTTCGGAAGGCAAAATTATATTACCTCCGTCATCTTACCGGTAAAGGGGTCAGACAGAAAACGAGCTAATGGCATCACAATCGGTAGCAATCGGACTTATCAACGATATCTTTGCACAACCATTAACGTACGCGCTTGAAAAAAATAGTATCGCTCATCCTTTTACGTTGCGACATTCCTCGCTGGCGGAAAACGCCCAACAATTAGCCGCCGGTGAGGTTGATGCCGCGCTGGTTTCACCAATCGATTATGCCAAACATTCTTTAGAGTGGGAGATTATTCCCGGTCTCGGTATTGCATCGTACGGGGTAACGGGAGCTGCAAAACTCCTTTTTAAGAAAGATCTCATAACTATCTCCACCATTGCATCCGATCTTCGCTTTCCCACCGAAATGATTGTATCGCAGATTGTCTTTATCGAGAAGACCGGAGAAAAACCGCAATTTATAACACAAGGTGTGCAGCCCGGCATTATTCCCGAAAAAACCGACGCTGTATTACTTGTCGGTGACGATGCATTGCCGGTAAAAACAATTCAGGAAGGTGTTTTCGATATATCCGAGGAGTGGAACGATGTCGCTGAACTTCCCCTTGTCCATGCAGTATTTGCCGTAAAACGAGATACCATCTCACCAACCACCGCAGCACTTCTGCTTCAATCACATGCATACTATCAAGAACACAGAGAGGGAATTATCCAGGACCTGTCTGAATCCCGCGGAATCGATTCAGAACGCCTGAACATGCATTTTAGCGAAGAACTCCGCTTCACACTTGATGAACTTGATATCGATGGAATTAAAGAAATTTTCAGGCACTGTTTTTTCCACGGTATGCTCGGCGAAATTCCGGAAATCATTTTCTCACAGGCAGCTTCCGCTGATCAATCCCGCATGAATTGATTTATTTGCCTGCTATTTTTACACACCAAAATCCCGAAATATATATCCCCACATTTTGAATTTCACAGAAAATTAGCTTACATTTACATAATTAAGCTATCGGGATTTAAACCTTTACTTTAAGCGATGCTGAAACCCCTGCACATAAAAAACTATGCGCTTATCGAGAATATTGATATCGACTTTGAACGGGGATTAAATATTCTCACCGGCGAAACCGGTGCAGGCAAATCTATCCTCATCGGTGCAATTGGTTTACTCCTCGGCGAACGGGCAAGCAGTGATACTGTTCGTCAGAATACTGGAAAGACAGTAGTCGAAGCTCTATTCGGCATAGATAAAAACGAAACGCTCACTTCCCTGCTCAAAGAAAATCAAATTGACTGGATGGAACCATTGATTGTACGACGCGAGGTGACAGCAAGCGGACAGAGCCGCGGTTTCATTAATGATACTCCGGCAAATGTAAAAGTAATGAAAGCACTTGGTGAATTACTCGTCGATTTGCATGGACAACACGAGCACCAATCACTGCTGCGTGTAAATATGCATGCGAAACTGCTTGATGACTTCGGCGGATTAACTGGCATTGTAGCCGAATATAAGAAAAACTACAAAGAGTTGCAGCGCCTTTTTAATGAATTGCACACGCTCCGCGAGCGGGAACAGTCACTGAAAGAGAAAAAAGACCTCTATGCATTTCAAATCAACGAGATTGATAAAATAGACCCGCAGCCAGATGAAGAGACCTCTCTTGAAACGGATTTGAATATTCTTGAAAATGCCGAGACACTCTTTGAACAAACACAACAGCTTTATGAACTGCTGTATGAAAGTGAACGCTCGGTGTATGAAATGCTTGTCATCACACGCAACAGGCTTGATTCACTTGCAGATATCGATCCGGCATTCGAAGAGTTTAAAAATGAAACCTCATCGGCCGAAGCGATCGTAAACGAGATAGCAAAATTTCTGCAAGGATACAACTCAAGAATAGAATTCGATCCGGAGCGACTTGAACAACTTCGCGACCGGCTCGGACAACTTTCTTTGTTAAAGAAAAAATACGGCGGTACTATAGAAAGCATTATAGAACACAGAAAAACTATCGGCAGAGAATTAGACCTTGCAGAGAATTTTCAGGATTCAATCGATGCATTGAAAAAGGATATCGAAAAAGCCAGAGCGGAACTCTCTTCTATTGCCGAGCGTCTCTCTTCCAAACGAAGAGATACGGCAAAGAAAATATCAAAAATGATCGGCAAAGAATTATCGACGCTTGGAATTCCAAATGCAGACTTCGAAGTACAAATTACGACCCGGCCGGATACCTCGGGTGAATTAAACGACGAAAAAGCATTCGTTAAACTCGGTAAAGAGTTTTATCCGGCATACAACAATGGTATAGATAAAATCGAATTTTATATTTCAACTAATATCGGCGAACCGCCGAAACCTCTGGCAAAAGTAGCATCCGGCGGTGAAATATCCCGCATTATGCTTGCGATGAAATCGGTGCTTGCTAAAAGCGAGCGGTTGCCGTTATTAATATTCGACGAAATCGACGTCGGTGTCAGCGGCAGAATTGCACAGGCAGTGGGTAAAAGCTTAAAAAATCTTTCCGGCTATCATCAGATAATTGCAATCACGCACCTGCCGCAAATTGCAGGGCTGGCTGATAGTCATTATGTTGTAGAAAAAATCGAGGACGGGAAACAAACTGCCACACGTGTCCGCAAATTAACAACGGAAGAACGCGTTCACGAGGTCGCCCGTCTGCTCAGCGGTGAAGAGATCACCGAGGCAGGAATTGCCGGTGCAAAAGAATTGATGCGAACATCATGAGGAATGGATCAACTAAAAACTGGAAACTGATAACTAAACCTTTAGACTATGTCACTTAGAATATACAATACCCTATCGCGAAACAAAGAAACGTTTATACCGGTTGATGAAAACCAGGTCGGTATCTACGTCTGTGGACCAACTGTCTATGGTGATTCACATATCGGGCATGCAAAAAGCTATGTCTCCTTTGATATAGTTGTGCGACATTTACGGTATCTCGGTTATTCAGTGTTATATATACAGAACATTACTGATGTCGGTCACCTTACCGACGATGCCGACGAAGGCGAGGATAAAATCGAAGCGGAAGCCCGGAAACGAAAACTCCAGCCA
This sequence comes from Ignavibacteriales bacterium, assembly GCA_003568415.1. Classification (GTDB taxonomy): domain Bacteria; phylum Bacteroidota; class Ignavibacteria; order T3Sed10-11; family T3Sed10-11; genus T3Sed10-11. The sequence goes on along the minus strand of PWXV01000153.1, from coordinate 3,662 downwards.
ATGGCAGTTGTCGAACATTACACACGCAGTTATTTTGAAGATATGGACCGGCTTAATATTCTCCGTCCGGATATATCACCGCGCGCTACCGGTCATATTATCGAGCAAATTGAAATTATAAAAATACTTATCGAGAGCGGCTATGCATATGAAGCCAACGGATCGGTATATTTCAGCATCGAAAAATTCAAAGAGTATGGTAAACTTTCCGGTAGATCAATTGATGAAATGATTGCCGGTGCGCGAGTTGAGTCGAAGAGCGAAAAACGTCATCCCGCGGATTTCGCACTCTGGAAAAAAGCAGAACCGGGTCACATTATGAAATGGCCGAGTCCCTGGAGTGTGGGATATCCCGGATGGCATATTGAATGCTCGGCAATGTCAATGAAATATCTCGGCGAGCATTTCGATATTCACGGGGGCGGGATCGAGAACCAATTCCCCCACCACGAATGTGAAATTGCACAGAGCGAAGCTGCAACCGGAAAATCATTCGCTAAATACTGGATGCATAACAATATGGTTACGGTGAACGGCCAAAAGATGGGTAAATCGCTCGGGAACTTCGTAACCCTGAAAGATGCCTTTGAACAGTATCACCCGCTGGTAATCCGTTTCTTTATATTACAAAGTCATTACCGGAGCCCGCTTGATTTCAGCAACGAAGCACTATCCGGTGCAAAAAAAGGATACGATCGTCTCGTCAATACCGTTATGATCCTGCGTCAGCGCATAGATCTTAACCAGGATGGTGAAACTGTACCGATAGACATTACAGGATATAAAGAAAAAATGATAGAGGCGATGAATGATGATTTCAATGCACCGCAAACTATCGCATATCTGTTCGATCTGTCCCGTGAAATGAACCACTACCTGAATGACGGCAAACAATACAGCGCTGCATCATTGAAGGAGGTTGATGAGCTGTACCGGGAGTTTGGCGACACGGTACTGGGTATTATTCCCGAGTCGTTAGAAACAACATCGTCGGCAAACGGCACCATCGATGCGGATCTTATTCAGTTGCTGATAGATGTACGCCAGGAAGCGCGAAAGCAAAAACAATTTGCGCTTTCAGATCTTATACGCGACCGGTTGAAAGAGCTCGGCATACTGCTTGAAGATACACGAGAAGGAACCAACTGGAAAAGAATTACATAACAAAATAATCAGGAGATCCAGCTGTGAAACTATTACATGTATCCCTCGTCTTATTATTTGTAACGATCTTTATATTCCCGGAGTCGAATTTACGAGCCCAGGGCTCGGCCGGTGCAAGTGGAAATATTGAACCCCGCTATATTATCGATATGCCAACTGCAGGTTTGCTCCAACGTGGCAGTTACTCTGTTGAAATGGATTTCTTCCAGCAGGGCGGGATGATGATGAGAATGAATGTCGGAATAATGCACAGTCTGAGTTTTGGCATATCATACGGTGCAAACCACGTTATCGGCTCCAATAAAATTGATCCCAATCCCCTGCCCGGCATAAATATTCGTCTCCGGATAATCGATGAGACACTGGTAGGGCCGGCAATTTTGGTCGGATTCGACTCTCAGGGAAAAGAATCGTATATTGATGAACTGGATAGATTTACTATTAAATCGCCGGGATTCTTTGTAGCCGCGAGCAAGAACTATCATTTCCTCGGGTATCTGAGCGTACACGGAGGCATCAATTACTCGCTTGAGGATTCGGACGGCTCAAACGCTTTAAATTTATACACCGGTTTGGAAAAATCGCTCGGGAACGATATGTCACTGCTGCTCGAATATAATTTCGGCTTAAACGACTCACGGGCAGACGCGGTTGGGCGCGGACGAGGATATATGAACACGGGAATGCGCTGGTCATTTGGCCGTGGATTTACGCTCGGCTTTGATTTGAAAGATCTCTTTAAAAACCAGCAGGACCGGATATCTATTGGTAATCGAACAGTATTTATAGAATATGTGAACTTTTTCTGATACGAATGTGTACTAAAAAATAGACAGTCAGCCGAACTAATAAAAATCAGGAATTGTTATAAATTATTGGAAACAAAGGATTTCAGAGAATCGGATATTCAAACTTATAATGGCATCAGATTTGCAGCTATTATAAAGTGAGGTTTTTGATACACATAACCAGCGAGGTGTGCTATGAAGCGAAATAAATTAACATATATGACCCTGATACCGGGTTTAGCCATCATCTTTTTCATTTCCGGCTGCTATACACAAGTCGGAACCGTGAAGGAATCGAGACCGGTAGCAAAAGAAGAGGTCTATGTTGAGGAGTATTACGACGATACCGGCACCACGTATCGTTATTACTCCGACGACTATTACTATGACGACTACTCATACCGGTCACCGCGTCACAGAATGTTCTTCCGGTATTATTACCCCACACATTATTCATTTGGCTGGGGTGTCTACCATGATCCGTTTTTTGTAAGATATTCATACTATGATCCATTCTGGTATGACCGATATTATGTATGGGATCCATGGTACTATCCACGATATTCATTTAATGTATATTTCGGCTGGCCGTCCTGGAGATATCAATATTACAGTCACTCCCGATGGTATGGTAGTCACTATATGTATCCCTGGGGTCCGTGGAGCTATACACGGCATTATCCGGTATACACGTTCAGAGAGAGAACTCCTCGAACCTTTGGTACCACGCGCGGCTATGTACGCGATACACGTGATACGCGAGGCGCGAATGTACGGTTACCTGCTGCAGGAAGGGCTGTTGACAGCGGAACCGGTGTAACAGGAAGACGTGACACCGAAGGAGGCCGGACTACAAACGTCAGAGGTACCGACAGGACACGAGGCACTGAAACACGCGGTACAGATACAAGAGTACGTAGCAGGGATCCTCAACGGGGCCGTGACGGTTCAGTAAGACAGCCGACACGAACGAGAACTCCGGACAGGTCTCGTGAGGGAACAACACGGGATGCCGGCAGAAGCCGGGATAGTGGTCAGGAAGCAACCAGATCACGGGATGATCGAAGCAGCAGTCAAACACGGGGAACAACAACACGTGAACGATCCCGTGACGACTCAGGAACTGAAACACGCTCGGTAAGACCGCGTGAGCGTGATGACGCACAAGCACCTGCATCACAGGTACGATCAAGTGGCTCACAGACCAGAACCCAGTCTGCACAGCCAAGAGTTCGGTCACGTGATGATAACAGATCACAGCAGCAAGCACCGGCACCACGCGTGCGAACACAGAATACAGAAACACGAACACAATCGACGCCTCCACCGCGGGTACGGTCGCAAGGCACACAGCAGGACCGTACACGGGTACAGAGTACTCCGAGCCGGGACCGTAATCAGAATGTAAGAAGTACTCCTCCGCCGCGTCGCGATAGTGGTTCGCGCGTACAGAGTTCGAGTCCACCGCGACAGAGAAGTGTCAGTACACCGTCGACACGGTCAAGGGGAAGCGATAGTTCGGTACGGTCGGGCAGCAGAGGCAGCAGCAGCAGAGATTCCGGATCGAGCAGAGGTAGTGGCCGGCGGCGATAAATAAAATAAATTATTAAGTAAATCGATTTCGCTTCAATAAACACCTCCCGCCCTGTCGATACTATTTTGGCAGGGCGGTTTTGTAAGAATACGTCAATGAACAGAAGAAGAGTGATG
>PWXV01000285.1 GCA_003568415.1 Ignavibacteriales bacterium | reverse complement strand
TTATGTAAGAATGGGTATCCGGTTTCTCACACCTGCTATAGCCGGATACGTAATTCCCCGCGGTTATCCATTCCCGCACTGTATTGTAGAATAATTCAATTTATAGAGGAGATCTGTATGAACACACAGGAATATATCCGTCTTGAGGATCAGTACGGTGCTCACAATTACCATCCCCTTGATGTTGTCATTGAACGAGGTGAAGGAATCTGGCTGTATGATGTGGAAGGTAAAAAGTATCTTGATTTTCTTGCAGCATATTCTGCTGTAAATCAAGGACATTGTCATCCGAAAATAGCTGAAGTAGCACGAGAACAAATAGCGCAGCTCACGTTAACATCAAGAGCATTCCGTAACAAACAATTACCGCTGCTTTATAAAGACCTTCACGATATATCCGGTATGGATATATCATTACCGATGAATTCGGGAGCGGAGGCAGTTGAAACAGCCATTAAGGCAGCAAGAAAATGGGGATACACAAAGAAGAATATTCCGGATAACCAGGCGGAGATAATCGTATGTTCTGATAATTTCCACGGCAGGACGACTACCGTTGTCAGTTTTTCAACCGACGAGGACTACCGAAGAGGGTATGGACCGTTCACTCCGGGATTTAAAGTAATTCCTTTTGGTGATGCCAAAGCGCTTGCTGAAGCAATTACTCCGAACACGGCAGCATTCCTTGTTGAACCGATTCAGGGTGAAGCAGGTATCATCATCCCGCCCGATGGATTCCTGAAAGAAGCTTACGAAATCTGTCAGAAAAATAATGTGCTCTTTATTTTGGATGAGATCCAATCGGGACTTGGTCGTGCAGGAAAAATGTTTGCCTATCAGTACGAAGATGTGCAGCCCGATGCGTTAATAGTCGGGAAAGCACTCTCCGGTGGCTTTTATCCCGTCTCGGCGGGGTTATCGAAAAAAGAGGTACTCGGTGTATTTCAGCCCGGTCAACATGGCAGCACCTTTGGCGGTAACCCGCTGGGCTGTGCAATTGCACGTGCGGCATTGAAAGTTATTCAGGAAGAAAAACTTGCCGAGAACTCTGCCGAACTTGGTGAATATTTTATTAATAAATTAAAAGAAATTAAAAGCTCAAAAATAAAGGAAGTTCGCGGTCGTGGATTATGGGTTGGTCTTGAATTAACAGAAAAAGCACGCCCGTATTGTGAGAAATTGAAAGATGAAGGAATGCTCTGCAAAGAGACACATGAGAATGTGATCCGCTTTGCACCGCCTTTGATCATTGAAAAGCCAGACCTGGATTGGGCCTTTGAGCGGATCAAAAAGGTGATTGATTAAAAAATAAAAAATGCCCCCACATTTATTATAGTATGTGTGGGGGCTTTTTAAAATGGTGTTCTATATCAATAGGATACTATTCCCGTACACTAAACGATGCCGGAATGGTTATAGTCGTAATCTAATGCCACCGGCAAAATTAATAGGTGTACCTGTAATAGTTGAAAGTTTAGCTTCTCCAAAGAGAAGGAAATTACCCAGATCATACTCTACTCCACCACCTAAATTCAGTCCGGATGTAGAAAAAGACATTGAACCGATACCAAAACCAATATCCGGTGTAGTCCAACGCCAAATACCAAGACCTGCTAGTCCATATACAGCTAAGTCATCTTCATTTATAAATAAATAATGCCCATCAATATTGATCTGGGTGGGAGAAAAATCGCCGAAAAATAAAGATATTCCTAATCCCGCTCTGATTTCGTCTGTAATTGCATAGAAACCATTTCCGTTAACTCCAATTTCACCACCGCCTCCGTCTCCAACACCGGTTGTTAAAGTTAAACCGCCCCCGACTGTTATATCACCCTGTTGCGTGAGTAAGGTTTGGGCATTTACATTGGAGTGAGTTCCTACAAAAAGAAGTACTGTAAAAACAAACGCCAAACACGTGTTAGTTAATATATTTTTCATGCATATACCTCGTATTTTGATTGTGTGAAATTGATTTGTTTAAGTAATTATTTTCTCAATTTTATAATTTTTAGATTTTTGAAGTTAATTAACACTTTTGAAAATAGCAAGAGAAATAATAGGATTTCTTATTATATATGCGCTCGGGATCTCTTTATGGAATTTTTCCGGAAAAATTTATTACCGGATTGGAATGATGAATTTCCCCACATAGAGCAATTCTTCGTCGTTTTCAAGTCGCCAGTAATATATACCCGGTTCCAGTTCAGATGTGTCGTAGCTCACATGTTGTTCTTCGGTCGATGTCTGCCATACAATATCCTGGTTATTATTCAGGATCTTTATATGAACCTGCATCGGGACTCGTGTATCCCATGAAAAATGTACTTCATTTGTAATTTCCTCATCAATTTCCGGCGATTGCACACGAACCAAATGTGAGCGGAATTGTTGATCGACAAGGTTTTCATAGAACGGCATTGGTTCAAAGTTTGCTGCATATAATTCTCTCGGTTCCTCCGGTACCGGTGGAGCGATATCGGGTTCGGTAATATCCGGAGGTGCCGGCTCGGTTTTCTGAGGTTCAATTTCCTCCGGCGCATCGACAGGTTCATCTAATGTCAAAGGTGTATCGGTATCAGGGAGATAGAAATAAGCGAGCAACACAAGTCCGATGCCAATTACTATTGCGGCGGCAAGACGCGTTATGGTCCTATGGATGGGTTTGATAGGTATTTTTTTTTGATCAAAATATGGATGCGGGCCGAGTGAGCTATAGTCCTGTTGCCTCACTACATCATAGAGCTCCTGAATTGCACGTTTGCATTGCACGCATTCTTCCACATGCTCACGCACTTCACCCGGAAGCAATTCTTTTTTGGCAAGTTTCAGGGCATCTACATATAGATATACTGCGTCATCGGTTAAATGCCCCCGTGATGTAAATAATTTATTTTCATGCATAGATTGTTGAGCTTTTTCAGTTTCTACTAATATATATTACCCGGAAGCATTGAAATGGAGATTTTTATTCCGGAATTGGAATAAAATTTTTAATGTTTCTTTGTCATAATTCGCCGTTTTTGGACTACCGTTCAATAATTCAATAATTTCATCAATTTTTGAAGTAATCCACTTCCGGACGGCATCGGCGGTATTTTGTTTCTTTTCATATTTATTTATGAACATTGTCAATGCTTCGTAGAGTTCTTTATCCGTCTTTTTATCCTGATCGGAGGCAGGATTACATTGCTGCAGTAATGTATCTATGTCCTTACTATTTGCCCGGGGGTAGAGGGTGAGTATATCATCCTCTTTAATACCAATGCCAAAAAGAATTTTCAGATATACCTCAATCCGATTTCGGTTTTTATTGTACATCGATAAAATAGATTCCAGCCGTTGATTCTCTTCTTCAATCACTATATTACGTGAAACATCGGAATCTTCGGTAATATCTATCGTTGAGATATCAATTTCCGTCGTTTCACGGTAATGAGATTTTTGTTTGCGTGAATATTCAAGGCAGAGATTGTGGATGATTTTCGATAAATAGGTTACAACATAATAATTTTTGTTGTACTGTTCCTGCATTTTATCAATTTTATCGGTCAACAGCTTTTCGTTAACATATTGCACAACCTCATCCCGGTCGTGATAGGTAAAAAAACCGGTGTAGACAAATTTATTGACTACATATTGTATTGTTTTTTGATGTTCTTTTACAAATCCGCCGGGATCATTAAAAAGCAGATGTATGTCATTGTCATTACTTCGCACGATACAGTCAATTTTGTTTTAATTTACAATCATTCAGACGGAACTAATGAGTATGTTCGTGATCCCCATTTTCGCCGATGACTGCCATTTGTTCATCGGATAATGGTGTCCCATCTTTAATCGATACCGCTGTTGCCATCATCATCACTATTTCCTGATCGCCGTGGATGTCTTCCGGTTTAATTACAGGATCGGTAACTCCTTCTGCCCATTGCCGTGCGGTTTCCTCGCTTACTGTATCCCGCTGCAGCGTTCCTTGCATACGTACGGTTTTACCCGATGATTCCCACGGTACAAAAAAGCTGTAATCGGCAAATCGCACACGAATAATCTGACCTTCATCCTCAACTACCATCCAACATCCACGAGTTTGGCAGACTTGCGAAATTGTACCCTCAATAACCACCGGTGTCTCAGTTAAATCATCAATATTTTCAATAGCATAGGAAACCTTTATTACATCTGCCTCTGTTATACTAGTACCGTAATTGTACCAGGTACTTTCTTCATCAACCTGTTCAGAACTACATCCTATAATGAGACTAAAGACTATAATGACCGAAATCGCATGAACTGCTCGCATAGTGGTGTTCTCCATATTCTATTGGATATTAAGTATAAAAAACTATTCAATAAATATACGTAATATTTGCATTAAATTAAAGATATACTTATACTAAACACTCTCTCCGAATTAATTTACTGTATGTTTCTATAAAAAAATTACGATAATATGAAAAAACTGTTTCGAGATAGGTTGAAAGAGGATTTAATAATATGTGATGGGGCGATGGGCACCCTCCTCGATTTATATGAGTATGATGAACTCCCGCACGATATACAGAACATAAAAAACCCTGATATCATTGAGAGAATTCATAAAGAGTATATTGAAGCGGGTGCTGAAATCATCGAAACAAATACATTTGGCGCAAATAGATACCGTCTGTCTGATTTTTATTTACAGGACAAGGTAGCCGAATTTAATAAAAAAGGTGTAGAAATTGCACAAAAGGTTGCACGATATTATCAGGAACATGAAAATAGAACAATATATGTCGCGGGTGCAGTGGGGCCAACCGGTAAATTACTTGAACCCATCGGAAAAGTAACGGCAGAGCAAATGCTCGAAGTGTTTAAAGAACAGATATCGGTATTAGTTGAGACCGGTGTCGATTTGATAATGCTTGAGACATTTGTAAGCCTGAATGAGCTGGATATTGCAATAAATGCAGTAAAGGAGGTGACCGATCTGCCCATTGTAGCTCAAAAAGCATTCTCCGAAGACGGTGCAATTCTTGGTGGTAACTTTCCGATCGACGTTGTGGAACATATTCATAAAAGAGGTGTAGATGTCGTTGGAGCCAATTGCACTGTTGGGCCGCAGCGGATGTTCGGAATTATTAAATCTATGTACCAAGAGGGTGTCGTTATGTCGGCGCAGCCGGCAGCCGGTATTCCCACTTTGCGTGACGGTCGTTCAGTGTACCACACTACGCCCGAATATCTTGCAATGTACGCAAAACAGCTTGTCGAAGCAGGTGTGAAAATTATCGGCGCTTGCTGCGGTTCAACTCCCGCGCACATACGTGAGATCAAAAAAGCTGTCTCTAACGTTACTCCCGGTGCGATGGATCTTGATGTTAAGGAACGAAAACCGGAAGCTGATAAGGTCGAACCTGCACCGGATGCTGAACGATCGACATTTGCTCAGAATATCGGTAAAAAATTTCTGACAACGGTTGAGCTGGATATCCCGCGCGGACTTGATATGAGCAGTGTGATCGACGGTGCCACATATCTGAAGAAAGAAGGAATAGATGCGGTAAATATTACCGATGGAGCCCGTGCCCGTCTGCGAATGACACCGCTTGCGATTTGTCATAAGGTACAGGCAGAAACCGGAATGGAAACGATTACACATCTCGCCTGCCGGGATCGTAATATGATAGGCATGCAGGCAGATTTACTCGGCTGTCATTCACTCGGTTTAAAAAATATACTTGTCATTACCGGTGATCCTGCAAATATCGGGGATTACCCTCACGCAACTTCGGTTTTTGATGTTGAGTCGGTTGGTTTTATCCGTGCAGTTAAGCGCTTCAATGAGGGACGGGACCTCATGGGTAATTCCATCGGTATGAAAACGAATTTTCTGATCGGATGTGCCGCAAATCCGGTGGCAGATGATATGGGATATGAACTGGAGAAATTAGAGCGAAAAGCTGACGAGGGAGCTGAAGTGATCTTTACCCAGCCGGTACTTGAATTACATTCTTTAGAATCATTTATGAAAAAGATCGATCATCTAAAGATACCGGTAATGGTTGGTATTATGCCGTTACGAAGTTACCGGCACGCTGAATTTTTGCATAATGAAATTCCCGGAATAAATATCCCCGATCCGATTCGTGATAGATTTAAGTCGGCCGGTAAAAATGGCGCTGCACTGGGCGTAAAACTTGCAGCGGAGTTTTTACGCGATGCAAAACATATGGTTGCCGGTGCCTATATGTTACCCCCATTTAAAAAATATCAAATGGCAATCGAGATAATGGATGCAATCTGATGTCACAACCTGCCGTACCATCTACCTTATATGAAATGGTTGACATTTGCCATCGGTTGGCAGATAAAGGAATGGTGAGTGCAACCGATGGAAACATAAGTGTTCGCAATCGGGAAGGTACCTTTTATGCTACGCGTTCATCCGTTCATAAAGGTGATATAACTATTAATGATATAGTTGAGGTAGATCATTCCGGAAAGCTTATTAGCGGTACGGGAAAACCGTCGACCGAGTTAAAAATGCATTTGTTTATCTACAGTAAACGTCCCGATGTGCATGCAGTTGTCCATGCACACCCTACATTTGCTACTGCATTCGCTGCAGCAGGACAGGCACTCGAGAAACCGGTTTTTCCTGAAGTGCTGGTTATGCTTGGAAAAGTACCGCTTGCTCCGTACGGAACTCCATCAACCGATGAACTACCCGAATCACTACGACCGTTCGTTCAGGATCATAATGCTGTTTTACTTGCCAATCACGGTGCAGTGACATATGGTCAGACCTTAAAGCAAGCATTTTTTGCGATGGAGAAACTTGAGCATGCCGCACAGATAACACTCTATGCAAGGATGCTCGGTGGAGAGAGAGTATTATCAGGAAAGCAGATCAAAAAATTAGTTGCAGTCAGTGAAGAAAGTTATGGTAAACATATTCCATTACATCATATACAGCAATTGCTCGACATAACATCACACAATGATGAAACTCAGTATACCGAAAAAGATGTCTACGAAATTGTAAAGCGGGTGGTTCAGCAATTGGAGGAAAAATGATTTATGAACATAAAATATTTGATCATTATTATAATTAGCCTATTTTGGATAAAAAATCTCACGGCTGATGTTGATCTTATTGTAGATCTCTCCGGTACCTGGCACTTCAGAACCGGTGACCACATAACGTGGCGGAATGTCCAGTACAACCATGATCATTGGGATACTATACAGGTGCCGGCGACATGGGAATCGCAGGATTATGTACACGACGGATATGCATGGTACAGGAAAGCATTCACACTTCCCGATGAGTATGTAGGTCAATCTTTATATTTAATTGCCGGAAAAATCGATGATGCCGATCAAACGTTTATTAACGGACACATGATCGGTTACACCGGTACATTTCCGCCTAACCCGAGTTCCGAATGGAATACACTTCGAGTATATGAAATACCCGAAGACCTGCTCAAGGAAGAAAACATTATTGCTATTCGTGTATACGATATGGGACAGGAGGGAGGAATACATGAAGGACCGATCGGAATAGCACGGGAATTCGATAAAATGGCATTATTAAATGTTCGCCGTGAGCCATACCAATCATTTTATTATTTGACAGCATCTAATGGGTATGGCGCTGCCGTTATAAATACACAATCCGGTTTGATTGAGCATTTTTTCGAATCAATCTACAAAATGCAGGATCCCGAAACCGAAACACGTGATCTTTTGGGTAATGTCGATGCCCGATTTACAATTGACGGTACCGAATATAGCTTACGGAATACACAACCAGAATCTGGGTATTATGTCGAACAATCAGGTATCATACGGTTGACATATGATAACGGACTCTTATTGACGATTTTTTCACCGCTCTCTGTTGATCTCCCGGTTATTATCGTAAATGCTCATGCCGATACAGGTCATCAACTTGATTCGTTCTCACTGGAGTATGATTATCCGGAAGCTGTAGCCGATCTTCAATGGGCGGTTTATGATTATGAACAGGAAGATCAACTCCTGGAATCACGGACTATTATTTACGTTCACGATTCAAAAGTGCAGGACCTTGAAGATGTCATAATTGAAGATGACATCGTAGATACCGAGTTACAACTCTGGGAAAAATTGCATGAGCAAGTTGCTATTCCGGAAGAATTAACCTACTCAGAACAACGTTTATATAAACAATCGATCAGTGTTCTCACCATGGGACAAAGTCGCGAGACGGGACGGGCAAACGGACAAATCATAGCCTCACTCCCTCCCGGCATGTGGAATATTACCTGGGTTCGCGATGGTGCCTATGCGATTGCTGCTATGGCTCAAGCAGGCTTACACAAGCAGGCCCGCAAAGGTTTATCATTCTACCTTAATGCCGACGTTGGATATTACAAAGAGTATGTCCACACAGACGGGATAGATTACGGTATTGGTAATCCGTATCAGATTTCTGTATGTAGATATTTCGGCGACGGAACAGAAGAATCCGATTCAAACGGGGATGGCCCAAATATTGAGCTCGATGGATTTGGTTTATTTCTCTGGGCATTGCACGAGTATGTGAAAGCATCCAATGATACTGAGTTTCTGGAAAAACACTGGGATACTATACAATCAAAGATTGCCGATGTAATTGTAACATCACGCGATGAAACCGGTTTAATTCGAGCAGATTCCGGCCCCTGGGAGAGACACTTACCCGGAAAGCGTTTCGCGTATACTTCAATTGTAAACTGGTACGGCTTGCACGCAGTTGCCGATCTTGCCGGACAACTTGAAAAATTTAGTGAAGCTGCTCATTACCGTGAGGTGGCTGATAGCTTGCAGGAAGCAATACTGGAACATCTTATTGATGATAACAATGTTATTAAATCCAATTTTGAAACCGGAAATCCCGGTGAGTATCATTACTATGATGCCAGTGTAGTCGAGGCGATAAATTTTGGTTTGATTGAACCTGATAGTGAAATTGCAACATCAACAATTGATACACTTCGCAGTGTGCTTACTATGGAACATCGTCCCTATGGATATCACCGTGTTAACAACGGCGACTGGTATGACCATCAGGAATGGATTTTTATCAATTTAAGAATGGTAGCCGCATTGTCGAAAATGAACCAACGTAACGATGCTGAAGATTTATTACGATGGGTAGTGGAACAGTCTGCACATAATTATTATTTAATAGCAGAGTTATATGATGAATATTCTGCCGCGTACGAAGGAGCTGTACCAATGGTGGGATTTGGGGCAGGAGCTTATATCCTGGCCCTCTATGAGATACAGAATAATAAATAACAATTCATTGAAAATTCACTTCTTTTTTCATACTATGTAAGGAATATTACTAATTCATTACATCCATAATGTAACCCAACAATCTAGTAAAATAGAATCGACCATTATTGTGAGGGAATAATCTCGTGGAAAATAAGCACGAAACCAAGTTAAGTTATTCATTTGTTGGAGAGCCGGCTACCGATACAGTTCGATGGTTTGTTGAAGGCATTCACAATCAAATGCAAAATCGGGGGCATGAATTTCACGAATCTCCGAAAGACGATACAGGATTAATCTTTAATCTGGTTGATAGCGACAATGCACGGCCATACCGGCGTAAATCACAAAGTGTGTTTATTGTTTCGATTTTAGAGGGGAAAGAGCCGAATGGGCATATTCTTGAAACAACCTATCCTCATCTGTTGAAAAATATTTCCAATCTCCTCATCTACCATATTAAGAACCAGCAAGGATTATGTTCATATTTTGTTACACCTGAACAGGGATATCCTCATGTTATTTTACGCGATGGAGAGGTGGAGGAATATTTTAAAAATGCATACGACCGGATTGCCCCGCTGGCGTGTTCACGGTTCGTTATAAACAATGAGTTTATTCCCGACTTGCCAGACGAACTTGCAGCGGGTACCGAGAAAACACGTCAATTGTATTATGCCGGACGAAAACTTGATGAAATGGACCTTCTGCCGACTGTTATCAAGATCGAACAGTTTTTAAGTGAGGATGCACTGCGTCAGCTCTGGCGGTTATACCGGGTGGGTGGTTTGAGCTACGGAAATCTCAGTGTTCGAAACGATGAGAAAACATTCTGGATGAGTGCCTCGGGTGTCGATAAATCAAATTTACAAACTGTAGGTGAGCATATTCATCTTGTCAAGGGGTATGACAGGGATAAAAATGCAATTCTAGTAAGCATACCAAAACATATTGAACAACCGGTTCGTGTATCGGTCGATGCAATTGAGCATTGGATGGTCTATACAGAAAACCCCGGTGTCGGTGCGATTATTCATGCTCATTGCTGGGTAGATGACAGCACTACCAAAATGAATGGTCATACTGTCGCGTTTACTAAAACTTCGTATCCGTGTGGAACGGTTGAACTGGGTGAGGATACTGCCTCGGTAATTCGTAATGCACCCGATCCGGCACGGGTGGTTGTATGTCAGAAAAATCATGGAATCGTTGTTACCGGTAGAGATTTAAAAGATATCTTCGATCGTATCGATAGCGGTGCAATCAGGATTGTCAAACAGATAGAGATGACCTAA
>PWXV01000280.1 GCA_003568415.1 Ignavibacteriales bacterium | reverse complement strand
TTCATAACTTCTGCAAGCAGGTGGACATGTTCAATCGAGCTGTGAGGATGTCGGGAGAGCTCGGTATTTTCAAGCATCTGCAACATTTGAATCATTGCAACACCACCGCTGCTTGGCGGCCCCATGGTAATCATCTCATAACCGCGGTATGTAGTTTGCAAGGGTTCCCGTTCTACAGCTTCGTAGTTTGCCAGATCATCGTGTGTGATCCAGCCGTCGTGCTGTTCCATTGTTTCGACTATATGATCGGCAGTTTCGCCCGTATAAAATCCATCGCGGCCGTTGTTGCGTATTCGTTCAAGAGTCCGGGCCAGTTCCGGCTGAACAAATCTGTCACCCGCTTGTAGTATCCTATCTTCGGGGAGGAATATTTCTGCTGTTTCATCGAATCGAGCAAGCTGACGACGAAGCGAATGGATCGGCCGGACATCAACCGTCTGCAGTTCAAATCCATTACGGGCAATATTTATTGCAGGATTTATTATGGCTTCAAGTGGAAGACTGCCGTAGTTTTCCCATGCTTTAAGCATACCGGCAACGCTGCCGGGCACACCGGCAGCACGTGCTCCGGCAAGACTCCAGTCACGCCGCAGTTCTCCATCTTCATCAATGTACACATCTTCGTGAGCAGCCGCGGGTGCTGTTTCACGATAATCAATTGTTGTTGCGGTTCCATCGGGTAATCTGATCACCATAAAACCACCACCACCTATGTTTCCCGCTTCGGGATACACAACTGCAAGCGCGAAACCAACGGCAACTGCAGCATCGACAGCATTACCACCGTTTTGTAATATCTGTACACCCACATCGGATGCCAGCCTGTGTTCACTGGCAACCATGGCATTGCCGGATGTGCCTGATTCTCCAAGCCCCTGTGCAAACAATGCGGATGTAAAAACAACAACTAAAAATACTAATAAACCATTACGCATAGCATACATTATTCTATACCTCTTCCTTTTGCTCAGATACAAATTCACGTTTATCGATAACACGCACCCGGGTAATGCGACGGTCACGCACCCGCTCAATGATAAACTCCAGTCCGAAAAAATTAAAGCGTTGCCCTTTCTCCGGAATTTTACCCAAATGAGTAAACAGAAAACCTCCGAGGGTATCATAATCCACATCCTCACGGGTGAGCTGGAGATCAAAGAGTTCTTCAACCTCATGAATTCCGATTGTCGGATTAAACAGGTATTCACGATCCCTGACTTTTTTATAATACGGGGTTTCCCGGTCGTGTTCATCCCGAATATCACCGACGATCTCTTCGATGATATCTTCAAGTGTCACGAGACCTGACACACCCCCATATTCATCAACAACAAGTGCAATATGAGTTTTCTTGAGCTGGAATTCCCGCAATAAATCTTCAACTTGTTTGCTTTCAGGTACGAAAAGTGCTTCACGCACGAGAGACTTTAACGTAGTTTTCCCTTTTTTCTTGCCTTTTCTTAAAAACGGTAAAAGGTCCTTTGCATATAAAATACCTTTAATATCGTCGGGGTGTTCATCATATACCGGAATGCGTGAATGCCCGCTCTCGCGTATCAACTCCATTGCATCGCTGATCGATGTGTCGGCTTTCAGCGTGACCATATCGACACGCGAACCCATTATTTCACGCACGGTCGTATCCCCGAAATCGACTACGCTCTGGATCATACTACTCTCGTCATGTTTCAGAGTACCGTGTTCCGTTCCTAATTCTGCGAGTGTTTTTAATTCGTCACCGGAAATCGCTTTCCGGAGTTTTTCTGTCCGAAAGACTTTCTGGGTAAAAACCGCAATCCATGTTAAAAAATCGGAAACCGGAAATAAAATTGAATACATTGCACTCATCGGATATGAAGCAGCACGGGCAAATTCAAGCGATCGTTTTGAAGCGAGCACTTTGGGTGTAATTTCACTAAAGAGAAGAATGAGAAAGGTAATAACAATAACTTCGACGGTGATTGTAATCGCTGGATTGATTCCCCAAATATCAGCCAGCCGCAGTGCAAGCACTGCGGCCGTGATTGCTATCCCAACATTCACAATAGTATTACTAATGAGTATCGTTACCAGAAGTTTGCGCGGTCGTTCAAGCAATACACGGATCCTCTTATCGGCTTTCCGGTACCGGGAGTCACTCAACTGCAAATGCTGCTTCTTGAGTGAAAAAAAAGCCACCTCGGAACCGGAAAAAAACCCGGACACTACGAGCAGTACAACAATAACAATTATTGATATGAGGATATCTGTTTCCAAGTTACTCTGTTGGGTATCGTGTCTGCACACGATGTAAGTGGTATATCATACTGTACATTGTGCCAGACGTTCCCTAATTATCATCGGTTGTCGGATCTCCAAGCCGGATATTGAAATACGTATGCAATAAAATTAAAATGGCAGATCGTCTTCTTTTTCCGGTTGTTGAGAAGGTTCATTCACAGTGGATGCCTGTGCTGAACCACCTCCACCTGAAGCACCTGCACCACCGGGCCCTCCTAACATTATCAGATCGGTAGCCACAACTTCGGTTACATACCGCTTGACACCATTTTTATCGTCGTAACTACGCGTCTGTATACGACCTTCAAGGTACACCTGCTTACCCTTCTTCAACCATTCTCCCGCGATTTCAGCAAGTTTCGCCCACATGACAATGTTATGCCATTCGGTTCGTTCTTGCAGATTGCCATCCTGATCCTTCCATGTTTCATTTGTTGCTACACTGAAGTTCGCAACTGCAACCCCGTTCGATGTATATCGTAGTTCAGGGTCCTTGCCAAGATGGCCGAGTAGCATCACCTTGTTTAAGCTTTTTGTAGCCATACATTCCTCCTTTTTTTTGATTGATTGATGATGTGGCTTGGAGATTATTTATCTATTTATTGTTTTGCAGTACCGTTTTTCATCAATCGTTCGATTTCGTCTGCCGTTCGCGGCAATGCCTCTGACATTTGAATGGAACCGTCATCGGTTACCAGAAACATATCCTCAATACGCACGCCTATTTCTTCTTCCGGTATATAAATTCCCGGTTCGATGGTAATAACATCCCCTGCACGAAGCGGTACATGTTCTGAACCAACATCATGTACTTCAAGTCCCACAAAATGACTTATTCCATGTATAAAATAACGCCCCAACGAACGGCCTTCCTTATCCGTCCCCTGTGAGTCGATATAATTATACGCAATTTTTCGCAAATCGAAAATAGATAAACCCGGACGAAGCTCCTCCATAACCGCTTCCTGCGCTCCAAGTACGATATTATATATTTCCCGCTGTCGTTCAGTAAACGAACCATTAACAGGGTAGGTCCTTGTAATGTCGGCACAATAAAATCCATACTTTGCGCCGATATCCACAACTACAACATCACCATCGTGCATTTGTCTGATGTTTTGGTCGTAATGCAGCACCGTTGAGAAGAAACCTGAGCCGACAATTGGTGGAAAGGCAATATCTTCCGCACCATTTTTTCTAAATGTATATTTCGCCATCGCTTCAACCTCATATTCATACACACCGGGGCGTATAACGCGAGCCAGATTGCGATGTGCATCGAGGGTGATATCGACGGCTTTCTGAAGGAGTCGAATCTCATCGTCTGATTTCTTCCGCCGCATATCGACGAGATCATCGTACAGATTGTTTACCGACAAGATAGGCACGCTCTCACGAAGTGATGCAGCCAGGTCGTGCTCGAACGAATCAGTTCCCCGTAAAATCAAATGCAGCCGGTTTCCCTCTTGCAGATACGATATGAGCAACTCTTGCCATGACGGTACCGGACGACGTCGATGATCGATTACCGTTTCACCGCCGTCTACAGGTCGAATATCTTCAATACCGGTATAGGACACTGCATCCTCACCCGGTCCGAGTTTCGGGCCGGTCCAGCGTTCAATATGTATGTTACGTTCAGGAATAAACAAAATTTCCTTATCTCTGTCAGGCAGTAACATCAACACAGCATTCGGGATCTCCACACCGGTAAAGTAGAAGAAATTTTTCTCCTGTGAGAATGTACCTACATCACCATAGCCGCGGTCATCACCGCGTCCGACCAATACAATGATACCGTCACCTGCACGATCCATGAGCTCCTGGCGGCGTTTCTGATATTCTTCAAGCGGACTCCTGTCGACAATATATGTTCCACTCCGGTATTCAACGGGAATATCCTGTCCGGTAAGAGAAAATACCGATACTACGAAAATTATTAAGAGAGAAACACTTGTATGTTTCATTGATTGAATCCGCGGGATGTTGCTGAAAAATAAAAGCACCCGGAACATTCCGAGGTGCTTTATGTTTTTCAATGTTTAATGATTACACAGAAATTTCAGTTTGTTTCTCACCCTCATCGGGCTGAAAATTTGTTACTTCTTCAATAACTGCCGGGACAATATCTTCTTCTTTTACCCGTCGAATGACTTCGCCTTTGCGATAAAGGATTGCGACACCTTTACCCGCAGCAACCCCTATATCGGCTTCGCTTGCCTCACCCGGTCCATTTACCACACACCCTAACACCGCAACCTTGACCGGTTTTTTGAGGTGACCGAGTGCATTCTCAAGCTGCTCCATTATACCAAAAAGATCTACTTCGAGTCTTCCACATGTCGGACATGCTATAAGTTCCACATTACGGGATGCAAGTCCGAGTGAACGTAAAATATCTTTGCCGACTTCGACTTCTTTTTCAGGTTGATCGGTAAGCGATACACGTATTGTATCGCCGATACCTTCTGCAAGTAATGTGCCGATACCGACCGAAGATTTAATAGTGCCGATACGGGTGGTGCCTGCTTCGGTTACACCGAGATGCAACGGATAATCAGTTCTTTCTGCAATTAAACGATACGCCTCGATCATTAACCGCACATCAGTTGATTTGACAGAAATTATCACATCGGTAAATCCGAAATCTTCACATATCCCGGCGTGACGCATTGCACTCTCGTAAAGTGCTTCCGGTGTCGGATAACCGTACTTATCAAGGATATCCTCTTCGAGTGAACCGCTATTCACGCCGATACGTATCGGTGTGTTGTTTTCTTTTGCTGCACCGAGCACCTGATGTATTCGATCGACTTTACCGATATTACCCGGGTTAATACGAACCTTAGCAACATTTGCCTTTATAGCTTCAAGTGCGAACACATGATTAAAATGTATATCCGCCACAATGGGGATATTTGTTTGTTTGACAATCTCGTACATTGCTTCGGCGGCTTCTTTATCATTAACGGTAACACGTACGATATCCACACCCGCTTCCTCACAACGGTTGATCTGTGCAACCGTCGCATCGATATCGGATGTCTTCGTTTTGGTCATTGTCTGAACCGATACCGGTGAACCTCCGCCGACCGGTATTGAGCCGACATGAACCAGACGTGTTTTTCTTCGCCTGAACGGTGCAGTTGTAATAGGCTGCTCACCGTTGTTGGCATCTTTCACTATGGGCAATACGGGGTCGTTCATTTGAGTCTCTGACTTGCTTCGAATAATATTCGTTTCTCCTCTTCTGTTAAATTCTGATATCCCGACTTACTGATCTTATCCAGTATCTCGTCGATACGGTCTTGATCGATGCCGGGATCTTCTTTCATCTGCTCGCGTTTACTTTTATCTTCTTTGATATCGTAATATTTTGCATCCTGAATATCCTGCTGACCGCGATGATAGCGCAAATTGCTTGAACTCGTTTTTTGCTTAAAGCCGGCAAACCATTGTTTAAATGGCAATTTTCCACGGTCTGAGAGGATATATAAAAAAGCAACAAACGCACCGCCGAGATGGGCAAAGTGTGCAATACCGTCGCGTGTTCCAGAAATACCCATAAATAAACCGAGAATTATTAAAAAACCGACGAAGTACTTTGCTTTGACCGGAAATAGAAAATACAGGAAGATCAACCTGTCCGGGAACATCATTGCAAAAGCAAGCAAAACACCATATACGGCACCGGAGGCTCCGATTGTGGGGGCAACGCCGGCAAAAATAGGACTGACAAACATATGAATCAAGCCGGCTCCCACTCCACAAATCAGATAAAAAGTAAGAAATTTTTTGGAGCCCCACATATTCTCAAGCTCCATTCCAAACATCCAGAGGATAAACATATTAAAAAACAGATGGAAAAATCCACCATGCATAAACAGGTAGGTAACCAACTGCCATGGCAGGAATCCCCATCCCAACGGCATCAATGCAAAAAACCGCATAATAATATTGGATAGCCGGGTATCACCGATAGTATACGCCCCTCCAACCATCATTAAGAGAAAGACAACCACATTGGTGATGATCAGAGTTTTAATAACGGGGGGAAAAAAGCTAAATCCTCCACCAAAAAAGCTCGGTCTGTAATATTGTTGGCCGCCGCCGTAATTTGAATATCGCATAAGGTAAATAAATTAATAAGGAATATCGATTATTTCAACTTCAACAGATTTCACCCGGAAATAGTTCTATTGAATTAAGATAAGGTGTAGTCCAATTTGAAATTGGACTACACCTTTTAAACTACGACTTATCGGTCAATGCGGCAACGCCGGGTAATTCCTTGCCTTCAAGGAATTCCAGCGATGCACCACCACCGGTCGAAACATGCGAGACTTCTTTTTCAAGTCCCATTTTCGCTATTGCTGCTGCCGAGTCGCCTCCGCCGATAATAGTGGTGGCACCCTTTTTGGTAGTCTCAGCAAGGAGTTTCGCTATATCGTTTGTACCTTTAGCGAACTTCTCCATCTCGAAGACACCCATCGGCCCATTCCAAACAACGGTTTTCGCATTCAACAACTCGTTCTTAAACAGCTCTATTGTTTTCGGACCGATGTCGAGGGCCATCCAGTCGGCTTTGATATTGCTGGAATCGACAATTTCTGTCGCGGCGTCTTTCTCAAATTTGTCGGCAATAACACAATCCACCGGGAAGAGAATTTTAATATTTTTCTCTTTTGCTTTTTGAATAATCTCTTTCGCGAGATCTATCTTGTCTTCTTCAAGCAGGGATTTGCCAATCTCCATTCCCTCTGCTTTAAAGAAGGTATAGGCCATACCACCACCGATCAGCAATGAATCCACTTTATCCAATAGATTGGAAATAACGTCGATCTTTCCGGATATCTTGGCTCCGCCGAGTACAGCAACGTACGGACGTTCGGGTTGGCCGACAGCCTTACCAAGATACGCCAATTCTTTCTGCATTAAATAACCGGCAGCACACTGCTGGAAGTGTTTTGTCACTCCCTCAGTTGATGCGTGCGCACGATGTGCACTACCAAATGCATCGTTAACATATATCTCACCAAGACGGGCAAGCTTTGCCGAAAAGTCGGGATCATTCTTTTCTTCTTCTGCGTGATAGCGCAAATTCTCAAGTAAAAGGACATCACCGTTTTGTAATTTCGCTGCCTGCTCCTCAACTTCCTTGCCGACACAATCATTTGCAAACTGAACCGGCTTACCGACAAGCTCTTCTAATTTTTGTGCAACGGGGCGCAGACTGAATTCGGGTTTCGGTTGTCCCTTCGGGCGACCGAGGTGACTCATCAATATAGCCCGGCCGCCGGCATCAATAATCTTCTTGATCGTTGGCAATGTTTCAACAATGCGTTTCGCATCGGTTACATTTTGATTATCATCTAATGGAACGTTGAAATCAACCCGAACCAGCACACGTTTCCCGCTGAGTTCCAGATCTTCGATACTTAATTTTTTCATATCTTTACCTCTCTACATATGGAATGTTTGGGAATATCATCTTGTATGCGGGTAGTGTGTTCTACTTATAAAAAAACAGGGACAAATCCATCCTTGCCCCTGCTCTTTGATTTTAGTTTTACTTTGCCATCTTAAGCAGTAAATCGACAGTGCGGCATGAATACCCCCACTCGTTGTCATACCATCCGACAACTTTGACGAGATTATCTTTTGCCATCGTCGATATAGAATCCAATATACATGAATGAGGATTGCCGATGATGTCAATCGACACAATCGGATCGGTCTCGTACTCCAGAATACCTTTCATCGGTCCATCTGCTGCTTTTTTCATTGCTTCATTCACCTGTTCTGCAGTGACATCTTTTTCAAGCTCACATACAAAGTCAGTGATCGATCCATTGGCAACCGGTACACGAAGTGCAAATCCGTCGAGGCGTCCTTCAAGTTCCGGAATCGCCTTCGTAACTGTCTTGGCAGCACCCGTTGTGGTGGGAATTATTGCCTGTGCAGCAGCTCGTGCACGACGTAAATCTTTATGCGGTAAATCGAGTAACCTTTGATCGTTTGTATAGGCATGAACAGTTGTCATAAATCCTTTTTTCACGCCAAAGCTATCTTGCAGCACTTTAACCATCGGTGCAAGACAATTTGTGGTACACGATGCATTCGATACCAGCTTATGATCCGGTTTTAACATATCGTCGTTAACACCAAGCACGATTGTCGAATCGATATCTCCCTTTGCGGGCGCGGTGAGCAACACTTTCTTTGCTCCGGCATCTATATGCATTTGCATTTGTTCAGCTTTTGTAAAAACACCGGTTCCTTCAACTACGACATCAACACCGAGATCCTTCCAGGGTAATTTGGCAGGATCTTTCTCTGCCGATACTTTATAATTCTTACCATCTACTATTATGTTATCGCCTTCAACTTTCACATCGCCGTTAAATTTACCGTGCACTGAATCATATTTTAATAAATGTCCTAATGTTTTTGCGTCAGTAAGGTCATTGATTGCTACAAATTCAACTCCACCCACTTCCAGTCCTCTGCGAAAGACAAGTCTGCCGATTCGTCCGAATCCGTTAATTGCTACTTTAATTGCCATATTTCCTCCTTAACTGGAAAATAGTTTTCTCTAAATGTCAGGATCGAGAGATACCTGCTGTTGTTTTCTTTTGATGGGTACTACATACAAATTTGTAAAAACACTTAGACAAGCAATTTACCAATATATTGCAGTAAAGTCAAGAATTGGTCATATTGCCGATTGAATGTGAAGGGGAGCATTCCCTATTGAAAATGCATATATCTGTGCATCTTCCGGTAATATCTTCGCGATAGATAGAACAGTGGCACCTGTCGTTATGACATCATCGATTAATGCAACCGGATGAGAACTGAGGTCTGATTTTGATGCATTAAGAAGGAAGGCTTCTGAGACGTTTTGCTTTCGTTCAGATTTCGAGAGCTTAGTCTGGGTTCGGGTATTACGTTTTCTTTCTATAAGGTTTGTAACGATGCGTGCACCGGTCATTTCGTACACTCCGCGGGCAATATAATATGATTGGTTATATCCCCGCTCACGTTCTTTAGCGGGGTGCAAAGGAATCGGGATCAAAAGCCACGATGCATCGACACCATAAATATTTTTAACTGTATTACCGAGACGCCTGCCCAACCAAACCCCGACATCCGGTTTCTGCTGGTATTTCAACTCGTGGAGAAGTGTTTGCAACACTCCGCCCGGTAAAAATTCATACAATGCGAACACATCGCGCAGATTTTCATTCTGGGTAAGTATTTCATCACGTAAATATTTATGTGACTCTGAACCGGTTTGTATTACCTGAAGGGTATTATCGCAGCGCGCACACCAATATTCTTGCGGTGAAACTGCATCATTGCAGTGAAAACACACCGGAGAATAAATGAAATCAATAAGCGGATCGATAAGCATCCGTTTAACGGATTGTACCGGTAAACTCCCGGATAATTTCACTTTTCCTCCCCGACTTCATTCTTCAAATGAAACAATTCATCGCGGAGTTCAGCTGCCCGTTCAAACTCGAGGTCTTTAGCCGCTTTTCGCATTTCTTGCTCAAGCTCTTCTATGAGATCCTGCCGTTGTTCTTTTGTCAGATACTTAACGGTGCGCTCAGCAGTAATCGGCATTTTCACCTTCGAACGTTCGCGGAATTTTCGCACATCGGCAACTGCCGTGCCGGCCATAATTTCTTCAAGACTTTTATAAATGGTTTGAGGTACAATGCCATGCTTGGCATTATACTCCAGTTGTTTCTCGCGGCGCCGGTTCGTTTCTTCAAGCATCCTTTCCATTGACCCGGTAACAATATCAGCATACAGAATTACTTTACCGTGAACATTTCGTGCCGTTCGTCCGGCAGTCTGAATGAGCGATCGATCCGACCTTAGAAAACCTTCTTTATCGGCATCCATTATAGCAACAAGCGAAACTTCGGGAAGATCCAGGCCCTCACGCAGTAAGTTTACGCCAACCAGCACATCAAACTCACCGATTCGGAGATTACGTAATATTGTGACCCTTTCAAGTGCATCGATCTCTGAGTGTATATAACGGACTTTAATTGACAACCCTTCAAGGTACTCTGTCAGATCTTCGGCCATTCGCTTGGTTAACGTTGTAACGAGAACGCGTTCTTTCCGTTCGATGCGTTTTCGGATTTCTGCAAGCAAATCATCCACCTGATTTCTTGCAGGCCGTACTTCAACTTCAGGATCTACCAGTCCGGTCGGGCGTATAACCTGTTCAACGACAACTCCTTTACACTTTTCAAGTTCATACGGACCCGGTGTGGCGCTGACAAAAATGACCTGATTTACCATTTGTTCCCACTCTTCAAACGTGAGCGGTCTGTTATCGAGCGCCGATGGCAGACGAAAGCCGTGATCGACAAGCGTTTGTTTACGTGACCGGTCGCCGTGATACATACCGCCGATCTGGGGCACACTGACGTGCGATTCATCAATGATGAGAAGAAAATCATCGGGGAAATAATCAAACAAACAATGCGGTCGGGATCCCGGCGGCCTGCCGGCGATATGCCGGGCATAGTTCTCTATGCCGCTGCAATATCCGATTTCGTTCAACATTTCAATATCAAACCGTGTACGCTGTTCCAGCCGCTGTGCTTCGAGCAATTTACCCTGGCCCCGAAGTTGTTTTAAACGACTCTCGAGTTCCTCTTCAATCGATTCAATTGCGCGCTCAAGTGTCGGTCGCGAGGTGATAAAATGCTTTGCCGGAAAGATTGCTTCATATTCACTGTTTTTTATGGGAGATCCGGTATTTTTATCGATGATACTGATGCGATCTACCTCATCTCCGAAAAATTCAATACGCAGAGCTTCCCGATCCTCATACGCAGGAATGAGTTCGACAATATCACCTCTGACTCTGAAGTTTCCGCGGCTAAATTCGAAATCGTTACGTGCATAGCCAATATCGATAAACTTACGGAGTAAAACATTCCGCTCGATCTGTTCACCCTGCTTTATCGTCACAATTTGACTTGCCCACTCTTCCGGAGCGCCGATACCGTAAATCGAACTCACACTTGCCACAACGATCACATTTCTATCACCGCTTAAAAGTGCACTGGTTGCCTTCAGGCGCAGACGGTCGATCTCATCATTTATCGATGCATCTTTGGCAATGTAGGTATCGGTTGTGGGGATATACGCTTCAGGTTGATAATAGTCATAATAACTGATAAAATACTCAACTTTATTTTCCGGAAAAAATCCTTTCAATTCCGCATACAATTGCGCCGCAAGGGTCTTGTTATGTGACATCACAAGCACAGGCCGGTCATATTCTGCGATAACATGCGACATCGTAAACGTCTTGCCGCTTCCCGTCACCCCGAGCAATGTTTGAAATGTATCACCCCGTTTGAGTCCTTCAACAAGCTGCCGTATAGCTTCGGGCTGATCGCCGGCAGGTTTATAAGATGAAACAAGCTTGTACATGCAATTGATAATTGTTTATTGATTATTTAGTATCTGTCATTTGAAACAGAAATTATAACTTACTAATGTGCCGCCGCCCCCTGAATCCATCGGGGATCGGATGCCAGTATTCAATACCGGGTTCATCCGCTTTCCAGCAAAGATATACTTCTTCTCCGTTATCCCGGATGTGCGGGAAATCGATTAACCCTTCGTCGATCCCCTTGATTTCGACACCCTGTTCCACAATCGATTGAATGATATCGACAAGCTCCTCAAGTTCCGGCGGATGAAATCCCTCACCGTTCGGCCCCACACCGCCGAAAAAAGTGTGTTTATACATATCATACCCCATCTCATCAAGCTCTTGTTTTAATTCCACCATCCGCTCGATGTCGGGACGTATCGTATCAAGTGTTTTTTTGGCTTCCTCGAGTGTAAAATGTTTTTTGTGATAATACATATTCAGTTAACAGATTTTAGTGTCTGGTTGATAGTTTAGTATTATATATATAATTTCTTATTAATATATACGAAAATCAATACAGAAATAATTATATTATCAATCAAGAATTTATTGGTAAACGTAATAGGAAAAACCATATGCTAGTATTGATCGCAATCATTGTATTCTTCTCCATACCGGTGTATTCACAACCGCTACCGGTTATTGCCCCTGAGGATGCCGGCTTCGACCCCCACCGGCTGCAGAGAGTCGATAAAGTTATCCGCTCGTCAATACATAACAATGAAACGCCAGGCGCCGTTCTCATTGTAATGCGGGATACCGCAATTGTATATCAAAAAGCGTACGGCGTAAAACAACTGGTCCCGGAAACAAGGGAAATGAAGTTGTCGACCATTTTCGATCTTGCATCACTCACGAAACCCATCGTCACGGCTACGGCTATATTTATGCTTGTTGAAAGAGGAGAACTACGACTCCTTGATCCCGTACAGCATTATATTCCGGATTTTCAGCCCTGGGTTGATACGGAAACGTATAACGAAGGCGATATTCGTATTAAACACCTGCTTACACACACATCAGGACTCCCCTCGTATCCGCCCGTTGACAAACTTGTTGATGAGTACGGCTCTCCCGCACCCGATGCGGTTGCGGATTATCTGAAGAAAGTGGACCGGTCCTTTAAACCGGGCACCTCATTTCGATATAGCTGCCCCAATTTTGTAATACTTCAACAAATAGTAGAAAAAGTCACCGGGAAAACACTGGCAGAATTTTGTCGTGAAAACATTTTCGAACCACTCGGGATGGAAAACACAATGTACAATCCCCCAAAAGAAATGTTAGATAGAATTGCCCCGACAACATATTTGAATGATGAGTTGCTAATCGGTGTTGTTCACGATCCATTTGCACGGAGGTTGATGGGAGGCATATCGGGTAACGCCGGATTATTTTCGAACGGTGATGATCTTGCTATTTTTTCCGCTATGCTTTTAAATAATGGTTTATTACGCGGAAATCGCATTCTCAATCCGTTAAGTATATCTACATTAACTACTCTCCCATTAGGATACGAATCATTCGGTCGTTCACCCGGTTGGGACATCCACTCTTCATTTGCCTCAAATCAGGGTGATCTTTTCGGTGAGGCGACATTTGGTCACACCGGTTACACAGGCACATCGCTTGTAATCGATCCAGATACCAGAGTTGCAGTGATCTTGCTGACAAACCGTGTGCACCCGGATGACAGCACGAGTATTGTGCGGTTGCGCAGTTTGGTTGCAAATGTGGTTGCAGGAGCTATTGTGGAGTGAACCGGGTCTACAGTCTCCAGTTTACAGTTTGCAGTTTATGGTTTACGGTTGCCGGTTTAGCTTTGATCATACTGTTCTCAACAATAGATATTCGGATATTTAGAAAAACTGGAAACTGACAACCGTAAACCGGAAACTATGTATAGATCAATCCATAGCCCGTACAATCCGTAAAATTTCATAATCGAAACGTTTGCCAAGCAATTCAAACACACCCGTGAGATTGCCGTATCCGATTTTCTTAAATGCCGCGCGGATTTCCCGCAGCTCATCAGGAGTTACAAAACGATTGAGGTCGATCTCTTCTCCCGCATTGGCAGCTCTTTCGAGGTGGGAGTAAATTGTTCCGCTTTTGAGATTTCGAGCGGCGGCGATTTCTTCCACCGACTTCCCCGCACGGAAGAGCTGCAACGTTTCCCGGGTCGTATCGTTCATTCTACTACTTTTTGTCCCCGGCTTTTTTGTTTTCCTGCGGCGTTTTTGAGCCCGGGGATTCTCTTCAAGATAATCTTTAATATCATTAATAAATACTATTCCAAAATCCCTCAACTTCTGCTCACCCACACCGCTAATCCTCTTAAATGCTTCCGTTGAGACCGGGAATTCACGTGCCATTTGGCGGAGTGCAACATCGGAAAAAATAACAAAAGCCGGAACATCACGTCTGTCGGCTATCTGCTTTCGCAGCGTTCTCAGGCGGTTGAACAACGTGCGGTCGTAGCCATCTTCTTCACGCACTTTCACTGCATCACCGGTTTGAACGGGTTTCGTTAGTTTAATGGGTGCACGTTGTTTTAATGCTTCCATTCCCTCCGGCGTTACTTCGATGACCGTAAAACCGCCGTTATCCTGCTGTCTCAATAGTTGCAGCCGGATCAATTCCCTGCCGATATCCATCCATTCCTCACGGCTGCGATCTTTTCCGATGCCGTATGTCGATAGATCGTTATGATTCCATCGGCGGATTTTCTCCGTATCACCACCGGTAAGAACCTCGGTAATATATCGTAAGCCAACATTGAAACCGCTCTTCTCATAGATCCGGTAAACGCAAGAAAGAAACTTTTGTGCATCTACTGTACCATCATATTTTTCCCGGGGAATCTGACAATTATCGCAACCGTCACAATTCGGCTTGGCGTATTGTTCACCGAAGTAGTGAAGCAGCAGCTTGCGACGGCATTCGCTGCTCTCGGCATACTGAACCATCTTTCGAAGCTGTGCTTTTGCTACGTTCCGTTCGTGTGGATTCTCTTTTTCGTTTATGAAGTACATCTGTTTAACCACATCGCCGCCGCTGAACAGAAGCAAACAATCGGATGGAAGTCCGTCCCGGCCGGCACGTCCTGTTTCCTGGTAATATCCCTCGATGTTCTTCGGGAGATCATAATGCACGACAAATCTGACATTCGATTTATTAATTCCCATACCGAAAGCGATGGTTGCGCAAATAATCTTTATCTCATCACGAAGAAACAATTCCTGATTGTGGGTTCGTTCGATGGAATCCATACCCGCGTGATACGGTGCCGCTGAAAATCCATCACTAACAAGTCTCTCAGCGAGGGACTCGGTAGTCCTTCTGCTCTGGCAATAAACTATTCCGCTTTCATCTTTTCGCTGATCGAGAAACGATACTAACTGTTGATACGGATCGGATTTTGGAATAACCGTGTAACTCAGGTTGGGGCGGTTAAAACTAGCAATATAACTGCTGACATTACGGAGGTGTAAATGTTTAATAATATCTTCACGCACTCGCTTTGTTGCCGTAGCGGTCAATGCCATCACCGGAACATCGGGCATCAGCTTTCGCAGCTTTACAAGCTGTCTGTACTCAGGGCGAAAATCGTGTCCCCATTCGCTGATGCAATGCGCTTCATCGACTGCTATGAGATTAACGTTCCAGTTGACGACATCTTTCAGAAAATGGGAAAGCAATGCACGCTCCGGAGCAACATAAAGTAACCGGTATTTATTGTCATGTAAATCGCTGATGCGTTTCCGGGATTCCGCAGAACTCAGCGATGAATTGAGATACGTTGCATCGATACCACTTGCCAGTAACGCATCGACCTGATCTTTCATTAAAGAGATAAGCGGCGATATGACAATGGTCAGTCCGGGACGGATAAGAGCAGTAAGCTGATAGCAGAGAGATTTCCCTCCGCCCGTCGGAAGAAGCGCAAAGACATCCTTTCCCGCAAGCGAGTCAATAATGATCTGCTCCTGCAGTGGACGAAACGAGGTAAAACCAAAGTACTGCTTCAGTACCGGCAGTAAGGATGTATCTGTCGATTGCATGGGATTTTGTTTATCTCTGTGACTGATAGGGTAAATATAAAAATTCGGGGTAAAAGTGCAAGCACTTCTTTCCAGGGGCGTTGCCCCGGCTGATAGATCTTTCCCCTTCGGGGAAATCATAATAATATTTTCAATTAATCCCTCCGCTCACCGCCGGAATTATGTAAATTTCAATCTCACTTTTCAACGGCGTATTAAAACCGCCGGTATACTTAATATTTTCATCACCGGCAAAAATATTAATATGTTCCCTGACTTTTCCCTGCTCCGTTATCACTCTGTCTTTTAAACCGGGATATCGTTCCCATAATATATTCAACGCCTCGCCGACGGTATGCACCGGTACATTGAGTACGACATCGCTCTTTCCATCAGCAAATGCTTTTAATGGCCCGGGAATGATACATACTATCGACATTTATTTTCCCTTGCGAGTGGCCCGTGCCGGTTTTTTCGTCGCCCGCTTCGTACCCGTCTTCTTTTTAGATGTTGATTTCTTTGTCTGTATCTCACCGCCGACTACCGCAGCTTTCACACACGTAACCGGCGGAAGGTCATCGAGTATAAGCTTCCATGAGTTGCCGTTATTTGCCGAACCATAGATTTTCCCGCTTCGTGTACCGAAATAAATGCCGGCGGGATCGAGTTGATCGGCAGTCATACTGTCTCTCAGAATAGTTTCGTAAGCTCTCTTTTGGGGCAAGCCTCGCGTAAGCGGTTTCCAGGTTTTCCCTGCATCTTGTGTCCGATATACCTGTAATTTGGCTTCAGGCACACAGCGCATTTCATAATCGAGCGGAACAATATAAAACGTATCCGGTTCGTGCGGATGTGACACGATCGGAAAACCGAAATCGGACGGCACTCCGTTTGCCATGCTCTCCCACGACTCACCACCATTAAAGCTCCGGAAAAGTCCGCCGTGATTCTGAAGAAACAGCCGGTCGGGTTGCGACGTATGCATTGCAACTTTATGAACACACTGACCGAACTCGGGATATTTATCGGGAAGGAACTCTGCACTTACTCCTTTGTTGACTGCACGCCAGGTACTCCCGCCATCATCGGTCTTGTAAACACCGCCGGTAGAAATGGCAACATACATTTTGTTTCGATCCGTCGGATGAAGTAAAATTGTATGCAAGCATAACCCTCCACCGCCCGGTTCCCATCGCGGACGGTGAGGATGATCGTGCAGCCCACGCACAAGCGACCATGTCTCGCCGGCATCGGTCGACTTAAACAATGATGCCGGTTCGACACCACAGTATAGAACATCCGGCTCATCATCGCGGCCCGGTTCGATCTGCCAAATCTGTTTAAGGGACAGTCCGGTATCTTCAGGAAATTTCACATTTGCCGTCTCGGGAACCGACCAGTTACTGCCGAAGTCATCACTGTGAGCAAGCACGGTTCCGTAAAACCAGCTTTGCGGCGAAGCCCAAATACGCTGCTTTCCTGCCCTGCCGTCATATGCCAGCGCATATACAACCTGTCCGGTAAAATGCGGACCGGATACCTTCCACCGGGATCGCGTTGAATTGGATGATAATAGAAATACTCCTTTCATCGTACCGATCATTAAAAGCACATTGCCGGTTCTCGGTGAGATTTGTCCGGAGGTTTGCATAGGATGGTTCCTTTATGTTGTAGATGTAAAATGACATTGATCACCACGAAATCCCGGCACAAAGCACGGGGCAAGCACAAAAACACGAAATTTTTAAATAATATTTTTGTGTTTTAGAGTTTTAGTGGCTTATCTTTTTAAGCGCGGCAATTAAGTATCAGGTATACCTGTTCGTCTGTACCGGTTATTAGCGATTGGTGGAATTTGGAAAATATTTTTGAGAAGTGCAAGAGGGGATAAACAATAATCAATACTAAATACAAAAAATCCCCGCCGGTAGTTTGCCGGCGGGGATATGTCCATCAATCCATTACTCCATTATTCCAAACTTTCTTATTAGCTCTACTCTTCCCCTCTCCTTCTTCGCTGCTCCGGAACATCCATTCCGGTTTTCGTCGTGATCGTTTCAAGACCATGTGCGTGCGGTCCCCGTTCAGTGCGCCAGAGCATAAACGAGAAGAATAAACCAAGTGACGCAAGCGCGGTAAATATCCACATACCGTATGCATACAATTCAGGTTGATCGGCACTCGCTCCGACAAGATCATTGGTGAATCCGATAAGCCAGGGTACAAGTGCCATACCTACTTGTTGGCAGAGCGTCATCAGGGCGTAGCCGGTGCCCAATCTCCTTTCCTCAACAATATATGCAACCGATGGCCACATCACTGCAGGTATGAGCGAGAATGATACGCCGAGCAGCAGCATGACTGCAAGCAACGTTAAGGGGATTTCAGCACTGCCAAGGAAAGGCAGTACCACATTTATCTCGGGACCCGGCGGTGCGTACGTAACGATAAGGAAAAGCGGTAACAGAATCAGTGAACCGACTGCCATAAAGAACGATCGTTTGCCTATCTTATCGACAAGTAATCCGAACAACGGCGTTGCGATCATTGCCGAGATCGGCAATAAGCTATTCAACAATCCTGCTGCATCACGTTCCAATCCGTGCGCTTGCTGGAAATAATAAATTGCAAATGCGCGGAACGGAAATACCGTCGAGTAAAATACAACGCATAATGCGACAACATACCAGTAGGATCTATCAAAACGATATAACTCTTTAAACTCAAGTTTCTCTGTTTCTTCAGCTTCGCCCAATTGGTAGCGGTCCTCTGCACGCCGTTCCATAATCCAGTATAAGAAAGCACCTGCGAGTGAGATACCGCCGATTGCCGTTGCGAGGAAAAGCGGATCCTGCCAGTTATCATACAACGGGCGTGCCCAGGAGGTTGACCAGTCAGCCGATGCTGAGCCAAGCCGTGAGATCGTAAGGTTAATACCGAATGCAAAACTAAGGTCCTTCCCCTTAAACCATTTCGCGAGCGCTGTCGTGACGGCTACGATAAGCGGTTCCGCACCCAGACCAAAAATAAATCGACCGCTGGCCATGATACCAAATAATGGTGAAGAAGCGGTAATTGCTGCACCAAGTACACATATGGCTGCAAACAATAACAATGATTTACGTATACCCCACCGGTCTATCAGATAACCGCCGACGAGCAGAAAGATAATCGCCGCAACACTCATAAGCGAATACAAAAGACCGAGCTGTTGATCGGTGTAACCCAGTTGTTCTGAAAGCAAATCAAATACCGGACCGATCGAATCGAACACATAATAATTACCAAACATTGCCAGACTTATAAAAACAAGTACAGTCCAGCGATACAATGGGGTTGGTTCGGGGAGTAATGATTTTTTTGTTGTCGATTGTGTCATAGATTTTCCTTGGATACTACTTACTGTTTTTTCGAGTGAGGATCGCTTTAAAGACCATGCCTGCCATTTTCGGGTTTTCCTTCAAACGTCTGACCGAATATTGATACCAATGGGTTCCAAATGGAACATAGATACGCATCCGGTGTCCGTCGCGTAATATTTGATCACGCAACTCCGGCCGTACACCCAACAGCACCTGGAATTCATACTGATCAGGTTTCATATCGTATTTTTCGATGAGCTCGTATGATCTGGTGATGAGGTCATCGTCGTGGGTAGCAATACCGACATAGCTCCCTGCCTCGAAGATCATTTCGATAAGCTTCATGAAACTGTCGTTGATTTCCTTACGTGTCTTATATGCAATCTTTTCAGGTTCTATATAAATACCTTTACATACACGAAAGTTTGATTTCTCTTTTAACAATTCTCCCACATCGTCAACAGTTCTTCGAAGATACGACTGGACGGCAAGCCCCACATTTGGAAATTCCTGACGCAGGGTTTTATAGATATCTATCGTCTGGTCGGTAGTAGACGAATCCTCCATATCTATTCGAACAAAGTTATCGAGCGATTGGGCGTGTTCAACTATTTCACGAACATTTTTTAGGGTAAAGTCATAATCGATTTCAAGACCAAGCTGTGTCAACTTGATCGAAAGATTTGAATCGAGCTTCTCGCTTGTAATTATATCGAGAACCTCCTTGCACTCACCAAGCATATTGCTTGCGAGGTCTTTCTCTGTAACCGATTCACCGAGCACGTCCATCGTCGCAATAAACTTCCGTTCATTTAAGTCCCGGACAACTCGAACTGCATCGAACAGATGTTCACCGGCAATATAACGTTTCGAAAAATAACGAACAATGGGCTTGGGTACAAGAGGAAGTGTTTTAACAACTAATTTATCAAATAAACTCATAGGGAAGACTCATAGACTGGTTATAATTCATGGAATGCGGCATCAAGTATTTGTTAATCACATCATTGGGTCTCTAAAATATAGTGAGGATTACAAAAACTTGCAACAATCTATTATAAATGTTTTATGGCTATGTTGCCCGAGGTTGCATCCCGCAACTGAGTTTGAATAGTCTGCAGCAGTGAGGGCTGTATACCGAGCAATAACGTCACATCTTCACTATAATCGGTATCCTGTATTTTAATATTATAGTGTGCAATAACACGCATCACCGAACTTGTATAATCATACGGAAATGTAAGCCGAATGTCCTGTAAAACCGGTATGGTTATGATTTTTGCAGAAGCAAGTACCTCCTGCGTCGTCTCGGTATATGCCCGGACCAGTCCACCGGTTCCTAATTTTATGCCTCCGAAATAGCGAATCACGATAAGCAACACATTCGTTACTTCATTATGTTCAAGAATCGATGCTATCGGTTTACCGGCGGTACCGGATGGCTCACCGTCATCGGAAAACCTTGCTATACTGCCGTCGATACCGATTCGGTAAGCATAACAACGATGTGTAGCATCGTGATACTCTTTTCTGCATTGTTCAAGTATTCCCTCCGCTTCGTTCGCGGATTCAACCGGAAACACTTGTCCGATAAATCGTGATCCTTTTATTTTGAGCTCAATTTTACTGTATTCCGATACAGTTTTATATTCTTCGGTTTCCATAGCAGTAAAGATAGCCCATTGCAATGGTAAAATCAAAAATCCTGTATTGTTGAGATTCATAGGTATTTACTGTATCTTTTCTATATTGAAAGGAGAAGCCTCACGTTTATGAATATAGGAATTACATGTTATCCGACATACGGCGGCAGCGGTATTGTAGCGACCGAATTGGGTAAAGCACTTGCAAAACGCGGTCATAAAGTCCATTTTATTAGTTATGCGTTACCGACGCGTCTGGACGGCTTTATTGAAAATGTCTTTTTTCATGAAGTCGAAATGAGTAATTACCCGTTATTCGATTTTCCGCTCTACACTGTAGCGCTTGCAAGTAAGATGGTTGATGTGGTAAAATATGAGAAACTTGATATTCTTCACGTACACTATGCCATACCGCACGCTACAAGTGCATTTCTCGCCCAGCAGATCTTAGGCGATAGCGGAATCCCATTTACAACCACACTCCACGGTACCGATATTACTCTGGTTGGACTTGAACCAAGCTATCTGTATGCGGTAAAATTCAGTATCGAAAAAAGCAACGGCGTTACCGCTGTTTCACGCCACTTGAAAGAAAAAACCCTTTCCAATTACGCAATCACAAAAGATATCGAGGTTATTCCAAATTTTGTCGACACAAAGAAATACAAGAAATCCGAGGCAAGTAACTTCAGGAAACAGATATCGCCCAATAATGAGAAAATTCTCGTACATGTGAGCAATTTCCGGAAAGTAAAACGCGTGCCGGATACGGTTCGCATTTTTAATGAAGTCCGGAAAGAAATTCCCAGCCGCCTCGTGCTCGTTGGTGACGGTCCCGATCGTTCGAACACCGAGCAATTATGCCGTGATCTTGGTATTTGTAATGATGTTATATTTCTCGGCAAACAATCAGAACTGGTGGAAATTTATTCTGCATCGGATATATTTTTAATGCCAAGTCAATCGGAGAGCTTTGGTCTTTCGGCACTTGAAGCCATGGCATGCAGCTTGCCGGTTATATCATCAAGCGTTGGCGGTTTACCAGAACTTCAGGTTCACGGCGAAACCGGCTTTATTGCGGAGATAGGCGATATCGATCGTATGGCAAGATATACGGTAGATCTATTACGGGATGATAATAAATATAGAATTTTCTCCGAAGCCGCACGGCGGCGCGCGGTTGAAAATTTTGAGATGGATACAATCGTTCCGCTCTACGAAAAACATTACGAACAAATTATGGAACCGGTAACATAAGCTGTATGGTTCCTTTTGAGCTCAACTGCTTCGTCGCAGCATCGGTAGCAGGAGCCACCGGTCGAGCACAGCAAGAAACACCAACACTATTACTGTGAACGAAAAAATCGGAAACGTTTCCACACCAAACAGCCGGTCATAGACGTTTATGAGAAAACTGCTGTACATTGTAAATTGTTCTTGCACAGCATTAAACCAACCCCCGAAAATTCTAATTGAATCATCAGCCGGTAGCTGGAAGGCAGTATAATCGATTACATCGAATTGGTAAAAAACCACTCCGATAATACCAAGCACAAGCAGTAATGCAAAAACATATGCAAACCGTTGAAGAACCGGAACCAGCATCGATTCGGTAGAACGTGAACGTATCCGGTTAATAATTCTTTCAATCTGGATTTCATCAGCCGGCTCAAATTGCTGTTTTTGGAGTGCGATATGAATCCTTTCGAGTCGTTGCAGTCGGGCTTTACACAATGTGCATTCCTGCACATGTCTGAATGCCTCTTCAGCTTCTCGCTGCTCGGCCGGCAGGTCTACCAGCCGTTGTATGGCAAACTCAGAAAGATGTGAACTTTTCATAAAGATACCTCATTTCCAAACCGTTTTGTAACTATATCACGCAACAACATTCGTCCGCGGTATAATCTTACTTTAACGCTGTTCTGGCTGATATTCATAATCCGTGCAATCTCTTCAACGGTCAACTCTTCCACATAAAATAAGTGCACCACTGTTAAATATCGTTCGGGCAATTCTTGTAGTACCCGGTTAATATTTTCCGCCAAATCCTTTGTTTCAAATTGTTGTGTGTGCAGCTCACTGTCTTTTGTTTGCAACAAACGGTATTCATACCGATCTTCGACTACCGAAATATCAACAAACGACCTTTTGTTTCGAAGGCGTGTATAGCATACATTGTATACTATTTTATACAACCAGGTTGAGAATTTCGAGTCGCCCCGAAACGAATCTATATTTGAATGCACCTTAATAAAAGCATCCTGCACCGCTTCTTCCGCCTCCTCCTTATTATTTAATATACCCATTGCAAAATGCATACAGCGCGGATGATAGCGCCTCACCAGTACTTCAAATCCACTGACGAGACCGTCCTTTGTTTGTTTGACAAGTTCCGCATCGCTGATAGACCGTGCAGACATTCGAATAATTTCTCATCTCATCCAGTTATTCTATTGCAACCATCGCACGCATTCGCTGATGATACCTGAAAGAAAGTGGATGAGTAATTTCAGTAAATTGTGGTTGCTCTGATGCATCAAATGTATGTATATCAAATTGAACCCGTACGGGTGCATTACGTCTGACAATCAGTGTATCTGTAAAATCACCTTCCGCCGAGAGTACATCAAGCACATATTGATTTCTATTTTCCCGCCGAACGTCATATTCGCTGTTTAGAACCTCAAACGGTTCAGTACTGTTTAATTCGATACTGACATAATCCCGGAACGCCGGTATAGAGAATGAAGCAAAAAGCATAAGTGTATCAGCAATCGTCTCACTCTCTATAACAAGATCCGTCAATCCGGGCTCTACTTCCAGCGGATAGCTGACCATTATATCATCGGGCTCAATAAACTGACCTGAAATTTCATCCTGCATCAATGGCAAATAATCATATGATGATAGAAATAGCGTTCCCTCTTCTGTATTTAAATCAAACACGGCAGATTGATTAATAAGCTGCGGATTTTCACCGGTATATACATCCATCGTATAGGACCAGTAATATAGTCCAATAAAGAGCAATAGTGCCGCAGCAGGTGTACCCGGGTGTGATACCACCTCCCTGATAGTTTCCCCTGTTGCATCATCTCCCTGCAATGCAGCGGCAAAGTAAAAAATAAACGGTAATGATAATACATAAACGGTAACCATCAATGAGAAAACCGGGATGGTGACACCAAGCAGAGTTATAGCCATTGATATTTGCGACGGGCCCACAGAGCCGAGCAATGGAAATATCCCCACCCCGCCAATAAGCAGCGACCATAAAGTACTGTTTATACGGAGCGTGATCAAAAATAACAACATCGGCGCAGCAAAGTAATAGGCAACATCGATCCCCAAAAAGCTAAAAGCTACGACGGTATACAATAACAAAATGAGGATTGCCCAATATTTTAAATGTTTCATTTCAGATTCGAGTTTCAGTAGAGCGGCAATCTGAAGTATAAAAAATAATCCAACCATACCGGAGGCTATACCCATTGCCATATAGAGCAAGGGATTTGCCATCCACGGATAAAGGGTGCGTTCAAGGATCATACCGCCAAACACCGGCAGGAAGATGAAAAGAACCTGGATAAATGCCAGGAATAGCATTTTCAGAAAAAGTATGATAAATCCGAACAGTTTTAGAGTCTTAATTGAGTGCCGTTCGGTAAACCCGAAATATAAAAATGCAAGCAATGACCCACCGACAAGAATAAGTAAATAAAGATCTGTTATGAACACGTAAATATTACCTATGACTGGTTGTGCGACATACACCGGGGACTCAACAACCGGCGGTTCTTTATTATCATCATATTCCAGTAAAAATGCAATAACTAATTCTGCGGCTGCTTGTAATGTTTCGGGTTCAATATACTTTGTTTTATCATGGGTGGTGTGATAATTCCATCCTGCAAGAGTGTTATTAATAGAAATCGCAGGGTAGCCGGCATCGAGAAACGACATATGATCGGCGCCAAATCCGAGCGGAAGATAACGCGGTACAAGAATCTGCATAGGATCGACAGCAACCCTATCGAGACCGTAGGTGCGTGCTAACCGTACAAGTTCACGTTGATATGGAAGCGGCGGCACATCCGGCATCGGAGATATATACAGTTTATCATAGCCAACCGGATCCATATTGATCGCAAGAATCAGGTCGCGCAAATCGGTATTTTCAACATAATATTTTGAGCCAAGCAAACCGCGCTCTTCAGCACCAAAAGCGGCAAACACGATGTTCATATTCCAGTCATAGTCCACAATTGCACGGGCAACCTCCAATAAAACACCGATCGACGATGCGTTGTCGTTAGCTCCCGGCACCGACCTTCCCGATGAATCGAAGTGACCGCTGATAAGTATCGTTCGATCACTTTTTCCCGGAATTCGACCGATAATATTTTCCGAGTCCACCCTCACCTCACGCTCCTGTGGTATGTAGGTTCCACCAGCCCAGACCGATGGTACATACTGACGTTCCACATCGAGGCCAACTCGTTCCATTTCAGCTGCAATATAGTTACGTGCTCTCTCATCTTCTATAGTCCCCGGCACACGCGGTCCGATTGAATCAGCAAGGAACGAGACATGCTCGAACGCGCGTTGTTTGTCTATCTCAAACGGTATCTCGTTCTTACCGCATCCAATAAATAATAATGAACCAATTAGTAATACAGTATGGATAGATCTATACAAGTCCACCTTCTTTTTGCCGTTTTAATGCAATTCTGTAAAAAATAAGCAATGCAGCTCCGGCACCTATTGAAACAAGCGCAAAGTACAATGGTTGTTCTTCAGCAACGATCGGTGATAATATTTGAGCTAAAAGGATTCCCGCACCAACAAATACTAAAATCAATCCCCATTTTAATGCGCCATATGGATTACTTTTTGCCGCGGTACCGGTATATAGATATTTAACATCCTCGGTAACAATACCTTTTTCTATCAACGCCATCCGCTCACGATGACGAGACCGGATGTTTTCATAGATGGGAACAGCAACTGCGGCAAAAAACGCCACTGAAATTATAATCGGAATAAAATATTCCATTTTTAATCTCCTTTCTGTAGATGAATTGTTTATATATTAGACTACAGAAAGAAGCAGCAGGTTACAAAAAGGTACCGAATTTTATACACTATTTTTATCACCGGCAATGCATCAAGATACATCCCGAACCGGCCCTAATTTTTCAGCGTGTTTTCTAAGGTCTCTTTCCGGCTGAACAGACTCAGATAATATCCAGAGCGGATATAATGTGCTGAAGTGTTTAATAGCTTCAGCGACGACTTTGTCTCTGAGCCGGACCGTTGCTTTCCTTGAATAGATTTTGCTAATAATAATAAACTGCATGTCCTGTAAATAGCCCTTATGCTTCCGGACATCAAAACGTTTACTCAAATAGTTTATTCCCTTGCCCAATTCAGAGAGTGCGTATTGCTTCCCAATTCCGTATTCATCACAGATTTCGTAGAGAACCCATTCTTTTGCAGTAACATACTTGCTCAATGAGGATTCGTTTTGCTTTTTCTTGTTATTTACAAACAGCCCGATCTCCATACCGTGCGTGTCGAAATATACGAACAATTCCGAGTCCCACTTCCACCGATGAAAACCTATGAGAAAATAATCGCGGTATGGTTTACCTTTAGCAAACCGCGCGTCTCGTGCAATTCGCATTAATGTTTTATTGAACTTTGGCTGAATTTCAAACCGGGGATTCAGAAACGTTACAAAGTCTCCGATAGTTGTGACAAATTGTTTGGCAGGAATGACAAGCGATTGTTGATATCGGTCGTACTGTTTATGGAACCACTTTTGATTATTATTTTTAGAAATGTCATCAAGGAATTGAAATAAATCAGCCGGAAAACCCCGAAAGGATTCCTGAATGCTGTTTTGTTTCGCAGCCATACATTATAATATTTTCAGGTTAGCAAACTTCAGCATCAGACTCTTTTGTCCGGCTGAATCAAAATCCACCACTGCTTTCATCGTGTCTCCTCTTCCGCTCAACGCAAGCACTCTGCCTTTACCGAACTCCTGATGTTCCACAAGTGAACCGGTACGAAGTTGCGGCACATCCTGCGATTCATCTTCATACGCAAAATGTGCTGTTGGCTTTTGTTGTCGCTTTCGTTTCCGCTTGACGGTATTATCGGTTGTGGTGCCTAGAAAAGCACGGCGTTCTGCACGCGATCGTGAACCATTCGTCCACCCGGTATTTGATGAACTTTGGTGTTGTACAACCAAAGATGGTTTGATTTCGTCAACAAATCTGGAAATTGTCGGGTAGTAGCCCTCACCAAACCGGTATCGAAAGCGGGTGTATGTCATAAATAATTTCTCCTGCGCCCGCGTCATACCAACATAACATAAGCGACGCTCCTCTTCTATTTCATCGTCATCCGGGTGGCTGTTATACAACGGAAATAAACCATCCTCCATTCCCGCCATTATCACAACCGGGAACTCAAGCCCTTTTGCACTGTGCAATGTCATCAAGGTTACTGTATTCCTCGAATCATTCCATTTATCGACATCGGCAATGAGTGAAATTGACTCCAGGAAATCCGCCAAACCTTTATCGGGATTTTCTTCACAGAACTCCGTTACCGCTGAGAGCAACTCCTGGATATTCTCCCAGCGGGAAAGAGATTCGTGTGAGCCTTCCTGTTTAAACAATGTCAATATACCGGTTTCCTCGATAAACGAACGCGCCAGCTCACTGGCCGACATTTGCTGCTTGTTATGAAGCGTCCTGTACTTTTCAATCAGCTTGAAAAGCTCTTGAATTCCCTGCCGGGTTTTTCGATTAACACGCGGAATTTCATCAATCATCTTCATTGCATCGACAAGCATAATATCATGCTCCTGTGCAATCTTCCGCATTCGTCCGATTGTAATTTCACCAATGCCGCGATGGGGAAAATTAAAGATACGGATAAGGCTTTCATCATCGGCTGGATTGACAACAACCCGTAGATAAGCAATAACATCTTTTATCTCTTTTCGTTTGTAAAATTCAACGCCACCAACGATTGTGTACGGAATAACCGAGCGCCTCAATCCGTCCTCAATCGAGCGTGACTGTGCATTCGTCCGGTATAGAACGACATAATCGTTAAAATCACGTTTAGATTTGTGAATTTCATCCTGGATAAGCCGTGCAATCCGAAGTCCCTCATCCTGTTCATTTTCACATTCAATTACATGCACCGGCTCTCCTTCACTATTCTGCGTCCAGAGCGACTTCGGAATACGTTGATTATTATTCGTTATAACGCTATCGGCTGCCTGCAATATTTTCTGCGTCGAACGGTAATTTTGCTCCAGGCGGAATATATTGCATCCGGGGTAATCGTGTTCAAAATCGAGAATATTCCTTATATCAGCACCGCGAAACGCATAGATGCTTTGTGCATCATCGCCGACGACACAAATATTTTTCTGTTTTTTCGCAAGCAAATTCAACAACCGGTATTGTGCGTGATTGGTATCCTGATATTCATCGACGAGAATATACTCAAATCGGGATTGCCACTTTTCGAGTATTTCCGGATTTTTTTCGAACAACCTTATCGGGAGTGTAATGAGGTCGTCAAAATCCATCGCGTTATTTTGTTTCAGGCGTTTGTAATATTCGCCATATATGAGGGCGGCTTTCTCGTCAAATATCGAATGTGTGTTGTTTGCAAGCTGATCCGGGGTCTGGAGTTTGTTTTTTACATTACTGATCGTTTTCAGAATTGCTTTCGGGTGAAACTGCTGTTGGGTGATATTCAGATCCTGCATTATCGTCTTGACCAGCGAAAGTGAATCCTCGGTATCATATATTGAGTAAGAACGTTCATATCCGAGCAGATGTGCCTCCTGTCTCAGAATACGGGCAAACACGGAATGAAAGGTACCCATCCATGGAATAGCATGCAGCGTTTGTAATAACGAATTAATTCGCTCCTTCATTTCATTTGCGGCTTTGTTCGTAAACGTTAGCGCGAGAATTCTACCAGAATGAACACCCTGCTGCAACAGATATGCAATCCTGTACGTGAGCACGCGTGTCTTGCCACTCCCGGCTCCGGCAATAATCATAACCGGACCGCCGGTCGCCTTAACTGCATCTTGTTGTGAAGGGTTTAGCTCCTGAAGTAACGTCATTCGTTCATTAATAATTGAAGAGGTTAACAATACGGATCGTTGAAACACAAGGGATAATAAGGTAGGGAAAATCTCTGATGAATGCAACAGCGAATTTTTACAAAATCAAAATTCGCTGTCGATCAAATTGGCATCGTCGTCAAAGGTAAGCTGTAATACGAACGGTGCCCGCGATGGAGCGTTAAAACGCCTGGCAAGTTCAGGATTGAAGACAAATTGTAAATCATAAAATTCAACAATGTGACTACCGTTGTTGTCATTATAATAATCATACACCGGCATACGGGCAAACCATTTAAAAAACTCCACTTCATCAGTTTCTTTCGCGGCATGAATAAATTGATTCGGTTCAGGCAATGGATAATCGAGCAGCACGTAATTATCGGGACTTTCGAAAGAGTTGGTAAATATTTGGTATGCCGCATCATCTGTTTCGACGGCAACCATCCAGTTGGTGATGGCAAACGGCTGGGGAAGCACAATCATCTTATTATACTGAATACCGTAACCTGCAAAATAATCTTCGACATTAGTTCGTACGATCTCACGATTCGTAAATGCA
Organism: Ignavibacteriales bacterium; assembly: GCA_003568415.1. Classification (GTDB taxonomy): domain Bacteria; phylum Bacteroidota; class Ignavibacteria; order T3Sed10-11; family T3Sed10-11; genus T3Sed10-11. The sequence goes on along the minus strand of PWXV01000280.1, from coordinate 5,665 downwards.
AGTATAAAATAAACAAGAACAAACGCTATCCCGCCCCAGATTATTTTTCGTCTGTGTTGTTTAAACTTCCTGCCGAAAATTAAAAAAACAATTAAAGAGCCTGTCAGCCATGGATCGATGATGAATATTAAATCGAGAGTATAACGCGCGTTAGTGATGGGATAAAAAATCATTGTCCCGAAGGAGGTAATGAGATCAAAGAAAATGTGAATAATAATTCCGATAATGGTGTACATAAACACCAGCCGGAAATCAATTCCCTTGACAGTAAGTTTGAGAATATATGCAATAAATGCCGCAAAGAACGGTGCAAAAATAAACGAATGACTAAGAGCCCTGTGCTGCTCCATATAAAAAATACGGTCGCCAAAAAATTGCAATAAGAAATCTATATCCGGAATATTGGCCGCCAGGATCAATATCCAGAAGACGAGACGAGTATGATGGTGCCCCGGGCCTGCTTTCGAGGCAATGGCGCCCGTTAATGTATGTGTAATGTTATCCATAGTTTATGTCGCCGGAGGTGGGTTTTTTATTGTCACTGCCAGCAAAAACCCGGTACAACCTACCACAGTAAGAAATAATATGGCAGCGGTAAATCCATACGGTAGCAAGAAACCGACAATCAGAGCACCGACGAGAGATCCTGCAAATTGTATTGTGCTGTATGCCCCCATCGCTGTACCGACAACTTGCTGTCGCGCTACTTTACCAACAAGAATTGGGAGAATTGGTTCCATCACATTCGCACCGGCAAATACTACTGTCGCAGTCACAGCCAGCAATACTATCCCGTCACTGAATATCATACCTATTGACCCGATTGCAATAAGTGTAAAACTTATCATTATACTCTCCCGGGTATATCCCCTGTCTGCGATCTTCGAAAACAGGAGCATGAGAACAATCGCGACCATAATCATCGGAAAATAAATGTACGTGAATTCATTCATATTCAGGCCGAAACGTTCGGCCATTATTAAAGGGAGGATAAAGAAGATGGCATTAATGGATGAATACATCAGTAGTCCTGCCACATCAACTTTCAGCAGGGCTCGGTCTCTAAATACCGAGCCAATCTGTGACCAGGAAATCGTCTCCCGTTTCTCTTCAGGATTTCTTTCGTGAATAAAAAATACGAGATACACAGTAATAATGATTCCCAGAGCTCCGCTCAGGAAGAATAAGAGATCGATACCATACAGGTGAGCGAGTATTGGACCGGCTATTACACCGATGCTAAAAAATATCCCGATCGGTGCACCAATGATGGCAGTGACAAAATTTCTGTGACGGATATCGATGACATCGTTGATAAAGGCAAACACTGTTGCGGTCACTGCTCCCCCGCCCTGTAAGATACGGGCAATGATAAGGGCTTCAATGGTTTGGGCAAATCCACCGAGGAATGATCCGGCACTGAAGATAAGCATGCCCGTTATAATCATTCGTTTACGGCCAAACCGGTCGGATGCCATGCCGTATGGGATTTGAAAAAGTGCTTGTGTTGCACCGTAACCACCGACTGCTAACCCGATAAGAATGGTCGAGTCGCTAAGGTTCTTACCGTGTAGAGCGATAATGGGAATGAGTAGCGATAAACCAAGTATCCGGAATGACACCACAAGTGCCATACCGGCAATAAAACGGATTTGATAACCTGATAATCGTGGGACGTCTTTCACCTTACCTGCTAAATTATTATTGCTCCTTCAAGTCCCAGTAAGAACTCTTTTGTTTTTACACCTGCACTGTAACCGACGAGCGAACCGTTTGCCCCTATGACACGGTGGCACGGAACAACAATCGGAATAGGATTCGAGGCATTCGCCCTGGCAACTGCCTGATATCCACGGGGATTCCCGATCTTGACGGCAATGTCCTTGTAGGTCATCGTTGAGCCGTAATGTATTCGACGTACATATCTCCACACCTTCTTCTGAAACGGCGTACCGATCTGGTGCAATGGGCTGTTGAATTTCGTCAGGCGACGATTAAAGTACCGGTTAATCTCATCAATAACTTGTTTATTTCTGGAACGGTTTTCCTCTACCTCATCCTCGTTAAAGTGCTTGTGTAACCAACTAAAAAAATTCTTTTTCGTTTCCTTGGGAATACTTATTTTGCAAACTCCTCGTTCCGTTGAAGCTACATAGATGATCCCGATTTTGGATTCAAAAGACGTGCAGTATACTTTTGCCATAGTTTATTAATAATATGAATCAAACCTCGAGAAAAACGCGAGCGTAAAGGGGAAGTAATATACAAAAGATAGCGGAGTACTGCAAATAAATTCCGGTATTTTCTGTACTACCTCATCCTCAAAATATCATCATTCTTTAAACTGATGTGATTCCGTAAAAAATTGTTTGTATCCACGATATACTATAAGTACAGATGAAATCATTACACTTGCCGTAATCATATACATCACAATAATCTGATACTTCACCGCAAGTATCGGGCTGGTGCCCGCAAGAATCTGCCCCGTCATCATTCCCGGCAAACTCACAATTCCGACAGTCATAAGCGTATTAATTGTCGGTATCATTGCCGCCCGCACCGATGCCGTAACGATATCGGAAACTGCTTCACGGGACGTAGCACCGAGCGACAGCCGTGTTTCAATAAGTTGCCGTTTTCCAATGATTTCCGAGGAAAGGCGTTCGGCTGCAAGGGCCACACCATTCATTGAGTTACCGAGTATCATTCCCATTATAGGTATAATATACTGCGGCGTATACCAGGGATCGACATTGATTATAACCACAATCACCAGAATGAGCGTGCTGCCGGTTCCGATCACGAGTGAGATAGTAATAATCGGTACAATATTCTTAAATTTATAAGTCTGCCGACCGATAATTGTGTGTATTGCAACTCCTATCATCAACAACAACAACGGGATAATTGCATACCATTGTTCAACAGCGAACACCAAATTTAAAACATATCCTACTGCGATCAATTGAACAAATGTACGCACAGCCCCAATCAGTAGATCCTTCTCAAGCTGAATGCGTCCTAAAATAGACAATCCTATTGACAGTATTACCAGCCCAATTCCGAGTCCCAGGTCGATATACGTTAATTCAATTATCAAGTGATCCCTTTACAAATTTTTTGGAAATCTCATTTTCCGGAGCATGTATAATCTTCGAAACCGGACCCTGTTCTATTATTTTTCCATCCACTAACACAATCGCATTCCCGCCGATGCGTTCGGCTTGCTCAATACTGTGCGTTACCATAATAAACTTTATATTCATTTCTTTTTGTAACTTTTGAAGTATATCCAGAAAACGGGCTGTTGCAGTCGGATCGAGTGCTGATGTTGGCTCATCGAGCAACAACACATCCGGTTTTCGTATAAGTACCCGCGCCAACGCCACACGCTGCTTCTCACCCACAGATAAATTTTCCGCAGGTTGGTGTAAATAGCGTTCGGGAACATTCAGATATTGAAGCAACCCTGCACACTCGTTTTTAAATTCCTGTTTTTCAGTTTTTGGTTTATATGCGTGTCGTGCCGCATAGACAAAATTATCCAACACTGTTCCTTCGAGCATTACCGGAATTTGTGCCACATACCCAACCTGCGTACGGAGTTTAATGATATCATAGTTCGTGATATTTTCACCTTTAAAATATATCTCCCCCTCATCCGGATCGCTGAGACGATTGCACAATCGCAATAATGTTGTCTTCCCCGACCCCGACGGGCCAAGAATCAGTTGCGGCAAATCATCGGCGATAGCGAAATTGATATCCCGCAATATCAGATCATCGGTGATGGAACTCTTTAAACCGTTTGCAGGTTTTTTCTTTATCACATGTTTAAATTCAAAAAGCATAATTCAAAACGAAGGGATACAATGAAAAATAAAATTTACCTATTGTCAGCACTACTGATTGTACTTTTACTACTGGTGGCGGGTTGTTCACAAGATGAAGAACAGCCGCGTCACGAGCCGGCCCCTACGATGCGCGAAGCGGTGAATAATGCAATAGCCGGATTGCGCTGGGAAATTCCCGATACCTGGGAAGTTGAAGCTCAACGACAGATGCGTGTTGCAACGTATGCAACCCCGGCAGCCGAAGGGGATGATGATACGGGTGAGGTTGCAATATTTTACTTCGGTCCCGGTGAAGGGGGAAGTGTCGAAGCAAACGTGAACCGCTGGTTCGGTCAGTTTGATCAACCCGATGGAAGACCGACTTCAGAAGTCGCAACCCGTGAATCAATTGAAGTTAACGGTATCCCGATCACTATAGTTCGGACAACCGGTATCTACAATGCCGCTGCAGGACCGATGGCACCGCGTGAGGACATTCGGCCCGGATATAAATTAATAGGTGCAATAGCTGAGGGACCGGAAGGTGCGGTATTTTATAAGTTTACAGGTCCCGAAGCTACGGTCAATAAAGCTGAACAGGAATTCTTTCAGTTGATAGAATCAATAGAACGGCAGTAGAAAAATTTTTCTGTATAAGAGGAGTGGAGATATCGGCTACTCCTCTTCATTTATTTTATCCACTATAACTCTCGCTACATACCGGTGTTTTGATTCCACGTGATCTACCAGTGGATACGGATCTAATTGCCGCAAAGATAGACGGTAGTTTCTGTGTTTTTTATATATATGCCCTTCCCTGCTTTGAGCGTCTACCTGACCGGGGATCGTAAGCTCAATAACAGAACCTAATTCATCCTCATATCCCAATGCAACAGCAATTACGGCTTCACCGTCCCAGGTGCATATAGCATCATCAGGACAACGAGCCTCACGTTTTAATTCCAGAAAGGTTAATTCAATGCCATCCTCCAGGGTAACAGCCTGCCCGTATTCTACTCTGAATTCCTGCCCGAACGGAATTCCCTCTCCCTCATCAATCGGCACACAAGAAAAAAGAGCAATAATAATAAATAATGCACTTGCACCAAAAACATACAACTTCATCGTCATATTTCATTCTAAGGCAGCAATCGCCTCGTCAACTGTATCGTAGTGTTTAAAAACCTTAATTAATTGAGTTATCATAAACAAACTCTCAACTTTTTTCGTCACATTGGTTATGACCATATCTCCGTTATGATTCTTAACGGAAGTAAATGCCGAAATAAGAGCACCCAAACCCAAACTATTCATCCACTTCACACCCGAGAGATCGAGAATTATTTTTACCATACCTTTCTCGAGTAATTCCCGGATTTTTTCACGAAAAGCAGCAGTATCCGGTTCACCCATCATATCTCCCTTTAGTTTAATAATAACAATATCACCGCGAAGTTCATCTTGGACGCGCATTATATTCCTCCTGGAGTGAATGATAAATTCAGTTTGAGTATTACAATTTCAATAATACAATATTTTCTACATTTCAGCAAATACACATATGTGGTAAAATACCCTAAAAAATTCCGTTGATTTTCAAAGTAAATCTTTATACCTTACCATTATACAAGAGTACACGGAAAGGTGCAGGAGTGGCTGAACTGGCGCGCCTGGAAAGCGCGTGTACCTACGGGTACCGTGGGTTCGAATCCCACCCTTTCCGCGAGGCTGGAATGTAGAAAAGACTATATAATTTGAGTTGTATTGTTAAGCGGACAGAGAGCACAGGTGGGATCACCGGAGGTCATCCCACCCTTTCCGCGAGGCTG
>PWXV01000133.1 GCA_003568415.1 Ignavibacteriales bacterium | reverse complement strand
GCCTCCTCCATGAAGTACAGACGAGCGATTGGAGGGGATAGACGGTGAGAGTTGCCATATCAGTGTTGACAATTTCTCCCTACTTTGTTCACTCCGTTATATATTTAAATTATAGTATCAAATTTCATAAAAATCAAGCTTACTGTTTGGGAGGAATCTGTAGAAGGAGGTAATAAACATCGGAATATCGAGCATACAGAGCAATTTTGCACTAATGACTTAATAAACCCGGATAATCATTAACGTTACATCATCGATCCGGGACATTGTGCCGCTAAAGCTTTCGACGCCGCGAAATATGTTATTATAAATTTCCTGAGATGAACTTGTCGGTGGAGTATATCTTAATCTATCAATCAATCTTTGAGAACCGAATTCATCCCCTTTTCTGTTTCTCGTTTCGAGAATTCCGTCGGAATAACACACAAAGACATCTCCTGACGTGATATTTCGTTTTGCCGATTTAAAATGTAACTCTCCGGATAAACCGAGCGCAGCACTATCCAACCGCAATTCGTCAATACCTGTACTATGGAGGTGAATAAGCGGGGGATGTCCGGCATTGACAAACTCCACATTATTCAAATTAAAATCTATAATTCCGGCCGCAAAGGAAACGAACATTCCCCTGCTCCGTTGTTCGATGACAGTTTTATTCAACGATGCAGCAATCGAGGATACATTGTCATTATACCTCAGCTCCGTCCTGAAAGCACTCTTCACAATACCCATAATTAAGCCGGCAGCAATGTTATGGCCCGAAACATCACCGATACAAAAAGCGACTTTTTCTTCCTGAAGCTTTATTACGTCAAAAAAATCTCCTCCCACTTCCTGAGCATTCACGGTTTTACCGAACGCCTGGAAACGATCTTCGTCAATATCGATCGGGGGAAGCAAATCAGATTGGATTTTCTGGGCAAGTTTAATTTCGGTATCTATTTGCGCCTTCTCAAAGACCACTTCCCGTATCACTCTTGCATATAATCGTGCTCCGAATGTAATAGCCAATAATCCGATAAAAAACGCGTAATGAGTAGCTTTATTGTCCGATTGAAGTGCCGGATCCAGAATAATATTAAATGCGATGATAAAACATGCGATGGTTGCCAGGATAACCCAACCCGGATAACTCCGCAGCAGCGGAATAAAGATCGGGAGAATAGCACCCGAGACTCCGATGAACAGAAATATATAACCTATGACTATTGAATTTACGGAATATGATTCTGCACTCTGTGCGGGATATAGCGTCAGAAATACAATAACAACAATAGCAAGATATAAAAAACCTATTGCTAACGCACCGCGAATTCTCCACCGAAACGGTAATCCATAAAACACCTCAACATCGCCAAACAGAGAATTAATAAACTTCCGGTATATATATTGTAATCGACTCATATTTTACTATACGGATGCGTAATAATGATGTTGCACCAAAGGGAGCGATTAAGCGTTATTTTCAATTTTTCTGAACGGTTGTTTCTTTTTATTCGTCAACGACCGCCACAACCACTCGACCGGACCGTAATGAAAATAACGAAGCCAGACAGAACTCAAATTGAGTTGAAGGGTATATATAAGTATAGTAATTATAACTCCTGCAGCAGGACCGACTGAGCCATATAATCCGAAACCGTAATTATAAAACAATGTCGTACAAATCACGGTCTGCAGAAAATAGATTGTTAGCGCCATCCTTCCCACAGATGCACGGTTTCATTCGCTATTGCCAATGTTCACTATTATTGCCTTCGATAATCCTCTTAACCGCCTCAAGCGCCGGATCTCTCCCTTGTAGAATATCCAAACCGGTGACCGGCACTTGGACATCAGGCTGAACTCCCTCCATAATATAGGATGAATCACCACTCGGTCTGATAAAATATTTCATCGAAGCACCTGCTCCAATCGATGAGTGCGGAAGTGCAATAGATGCTACATCGCCATAGGTTGTGGGAATACCACCCGTTTCCTGACCGACGAGTGTTCCGATCTTAAAATCCTTCAGAACTGCAGCAAGACCGGACGCTGTCGAAAAAGTTCTATTCGAAATAAGACAAAAGACCTCGCCGGTAAAACGGGTTTGACGATCTGGTGGACGGGATGGATCGCTTCCCGGAAATTTTACCACCGATCCCATATCATGCAATCCAAATGCGGGCGATTGGGAAAGAACGAAGCGTGATATCTTAATATGTGCACCTCCAAAAAACCTGTATCGTTTATCGGTAATATAACTTACCAGCGTATCTGCAAATGCCGAGCTACCACCGCCGTTATGTTGCAAATCTATGATAACATATCTATACCCTTCTTCCTGTATTGTTGAAAAAGAAGAACGGAAAAAATCAGGAAGGTGATTCCCGAACATATTGAAACGCAATACCGCAGCACTCAACTCCGGTAATTCGATTAATTCTGTCACAGTTCCCGGAGTCGTACTGATTGCTTTTTCCATCAAACACCTATCGATACCATCAAGAATGTGTGTTGTGGTTTTGCCGTCAACACTCCGGACAGTGACATTGAAGGGAGGCTCAATACCGGCAATTTGATACAAAAGTTGGGGAAAATGATTTTCGATCTGACTCCAACGGAAATGACGGAGCTCTCCGCTTCTATACTGCTCGAGATATTCAAGGAGTCTGTCCATGTCACGATTATTGATGGAAAGTATCTTATCACCCGGTGAGATTGGTGTAGTTGATACGTTTTCTTCAACATAAACTCCTTGCCTTGTTATCAATACTGATATTGGAAATATAACAGGCTTACCCGAGTAACGTTTGTAGTGCCAATTGCCGACGGGCATTGCTAATCCCGTATGGCCGTCCTGAATCCTTGCAACAAACCGTGCAGTCATTTTCCAGAAATCCACGTCGGTCATTTCTTCGTATATCGAATCGTATAATAGTTTCTTATCGGTGTGGAATTCATGCTCCGGAAATGAGGCATAAAGATTCGGGTGGACTTCATACAAAAACGCAAACAAGGAATCGAGATCTTCTTTCATTTCCTCCGGCGCAAGCGTAATCCCCCGATCAACATAGACGGGATATATTCCAAATCCTCCACCGGGAAAGAAATATCGCAACGGGATTTCAGTACCATCTCTCCAAATAACTATTTCTATCTCGGAATTAGCGGCGGCTTCCCGCACAGCTCTCAGTTCGGGGGTTGAATGAATCCGTATACCGTTAATTGAGAGAATGATATCATTTTGCAATAATCCGATTGAATCTGCAAAACTGCCGGGAACGACACCGGCTATGACACACCAGGGTGCACCGTTATCAGGGAAAAGAATCCCGCAATCATTCGCTTTCACAGGTAACGAAAAAGATAAAAATATAACGGAAAGAATAGCTATAAATAATACAACGGATTTATTTTCCATACACACCTCAACCATCATTATATAAAAGATTGAAATATGAGAATATGTATACGCTGTGAATCAGTGTGAATTGTACGTATATCTATACGTGAAAAATCATTGCGGGTTACAATTAATAGTAAAAGGTATTAGTATACTATTTTCTTTAGGATGATTTCCGGGTACAGCACCGGTGAATAATGGAATGCGTCCCGTGCGATATTACATACCAGTACCAGAAAAGTAATGTTAAAACCTGTTACAATAGGCCGTTATTATTGCACAGTACCTATGTAAAACCCATCAATTTCCCCTTGCTTCTATTGTTTCACGCAGCCAGGTTAATAGTATATCCAGAAAACCATCAATAAATTCTGTCTCCAATTGTGCATACTCGGTCGGACTCCCTGTCTCAGCCCTCTGGAACAGATGGTTTGCCTGCGGAATAATTTTTAATGTATAATCAGTATTCCCTGCATACTCAAGTGCTTCCTGCATGGCATCCTTATTCATTCCCGGGGGTACCTGAAGATCAAGTTCACCGAACAACCCCAATACCGGTTGTGTAATTTGGCGCCAATTTTCAGAAGGATCGTGCCGGATAAAAAACAGATACCACTTACTTTGCAATGCCGCGAGACTGCCCCGCACATATTGTTCAACAAACTGATCGACATCCTCAAACGTATCCTGATTCTCGTGTGCCATAGTTTCGAATTGCGCCGGTGTTAATTGCCGGATAATTTGTTCAATTTCATCCCAGCCTTCTCCGGTTTCAGCAGCTTCATAGACAAGATTAATTATTCTTATTTGTTGTTCGAGTATCGCATCATCAATACCCATCTCCGCAAATATCAATTCGCTTTGCGCGATGAGAATATCCCTGCCGGGAACAGCCGACCCTGCCATCGAGATTATGAACGCGATATCATTATTCTGAGCTGCTACCATTGCAGCAATGATGCCTCCTTCACTATGTCCCAACAAACCGATCTTTCGATCTACAATTTCCTCCCGACATTGTAAATACGCAACCATTTCGTTTACATCACCTGCCAGATCCTCCGAGGTTGATTCCATCAGGTTCCCGGTTGATTCACCGATCCCGCGGTCATCGCATCTGAGTACGGCGATTCCGTGCGGAGTGAGATGATTTGCAAGAAGTCTGAACGGTTTAAATCCAAAGATGGTCTCATCCCGGTCCTGGCCCCCGCTACCGGTTATGAGTATTACCGCCGGAAAGGTATCATCACCAAACGGTAATGTAAGTGTGCAGCCAAGCTTTATATCATCGTTATGGATGTATACATTCTCCTCACGAAACGGGAGCGGCTCTTCATCGACAATGTCATAATCGATATCTGCCTTCTGCAGATAAAAGGTAGCATCAATGCCTGCTTGAGTGAATTTACCCGATATATGTTCACCTTCAAGTATACCGTCAAATACAGCAAGTCCCGGTCCGGCCGGAAGTTCAAAATAAACCGAGTCATGCTCAAAATGTACATTTGTCAATGAAAGGCCTTGTGCACCCTGCTGCGGAATATCAATAGTGGCTTTGAGCTGATCCTCATCCGTGTAAAATTTTACTATAATGATCAATTCCGTACCCATAATATCGATGGCTCCGTCCCAGGTGCCGTCGATCTCAGATTGAGAAAAGAGGATAAGGGAAGAAAATAATAGGACTGTTATTGAGAGTAGTAACCGTTGCATAGGTTGTACCTCTTGAGATTTGAATGCCTGATTTTGTAGTAACTACTTATATCTAATATACACTTTATCTGTATAAATATTCAATAGTTACCTATTAACCAGAACCGCTCCCCACAACGGTTTAATGGGTATTTCATCGTTTACAGAAACTTTTCGATTTCCATCCAGGAGATTACTATATCCGTCAAATGTTTCATCCCGTAGATTGTAAAGGTATTCTTTATTTGTAGTATTCAAAATCACACACGCGTTTTCGTTTTTATACGATCGCTTGAAGGCATATATGCTGCTATCATTGCCGGCAGCCAGAGTATGATAATCTCCCAGTTGAAAAGCTTGATAGCGGTTTCTTATCGCGATCATTTTTTTATAATGGGCAAGAAGATCTGAATTTATATCTACCGTATCCGGATCGCATGTTGAACCATCGGGATTGTACATTTCAGGTGCATGTGTAATATCATCCCACACCATTGGCTTGCGGCAGCACGGATCGTTAGCTCCCCACATGCCGACTTCATCACCGTAGTAGATCATCGGGGCACCGACGTAGGTCATCTGAAAAATAACAAACAACTTTTGCAGTGCGATATCCTCTTCATTTGGTTTCCGTGGTGAATAGTCCGGGTTATTTATCGCTTTGGATAATGGTATATACTTATGCCAATCCCTGAAATTACCGATACCCCGGTTTACTATGTGAGAACCAATACGGTTAGAATCGTGACTGTTAAACAAATTTTGAGAAACGTATGGTACACCAGGAGGAAATATCTCACGCAATTCCTTTAGTTTTATATCAAATTCTTTTGCAGAGATCCGCTGTTCTTCACGATTGAAAAAATATTCTGCACACGTGAATGCAAAATTATAATTCATCTCACCGTCGAATTCATCCCCCTGCAGATACGGTTTTGCAACTTCGGGCGGCTTCACTAATTCGGCTGTCAAAAAGGCATTTGGATTTATGCTTTTTACATGTTTTCTCCACGCTTTCCAGAACGGATGCTTCACACAAAATGCCACATCAAGCCGCCAACCGTCTATGCCATACTCATTACCTTCCCCTTCCGGATTCATCCACCGCTCAGTGGCTGCGAAAATATATTCACGCGGGCCGCTGACGATGCCGTTTTCATCTTCACGAAATTCAGGCAACGATTTCACTCCCCACCATCCCTCATACTCGAACTTTGATCCCTTAACGGGGTCGTCCCACAACTTAATAACAAACCAATCTTTGAACCTTGAATGTTGTTGATTCATCAGAACATCCTGAAACGCAAAACTGTTGATTCCCATATGATTGAAAACACCGTCAAAGATAATCCTCATTCCCCGTCGATGCACTTGTTGTATCAGCGTAAGTGCAAGCTCATCCGCTTTCGTCCATACCCACGAGTTGAAATCGAGCGGGTCTTCTGTCTGCATTAATTTCCGGTCGCCTTCAGGATCGGGACCGAAGTTCGGATCGATATGATGATAACTTGCACCATCGTACTTATGGAGTGACGGTGCATCGAATACAGGATTTAAATAAAGTGCAGTGATGCCGAGATCCTGCAAATAATCAAGCTTATCGATGATGCCCTGCAAATCGCCGCCATAACGACGGCGAAGCAGATGTTTCCACATTTCTTTATCACCATTTTTCTTTTCATAGTCCTGCAGCTCATACCAGTCGCTGCCCCAGGGATGTACCTCCCAGTATCTCGGTAATTCCTGTGGATCTGAACCGGCAATATCATCTACCGTCGGATCGTTCGATGTATCTCCGTTGCGGAAACGTTCGGGAAATATTTGATACCAAACAACGGTCTTTGCCCACTCAGGAACGAATTCAGTTAAAAGATTCTTCATTAGAACGAAAACCTCACTCCGTTACGTACATTTATATACGTACGTTGTATTCCTTCCGGTGGCCGGGTATTATGCGACATACTGAATGCCGTTACCAAAGCCAGCCGATCGCTTAACCGTACTTCAAGCGATGCCTGTGTAGAAAATTTATAATTTGAAAACCGCTGAATATCAGGTTGATAATACAAAATCATATCGAACGATACGATCTCTGAGAAAGGCATACCAAAGGAAAGATAATTGCTGAGCCGGTGTTCACGGTAGATAATGCCGCTGTCACGTTCCTGTTCGTATTCGTACATATACAAAGTTCCAAGGTATAAACGACCCTGCTCGTTCTGCATGATCGTAAATCGGGGTCCGGCTCCCGCTAAACCCCGCCACTGTAATAGAATTCCTTCGTTATGCTGGCTCTGAAGAAATGTTTCGAAAGCAAACAGGCCATGTAATGAACGGGTGTATCTAATATGCTGATACGAATCGTTGATGATCCGGCTTCTGCTAACGATACCGAAATTATAGCTCGCGAGAAAAAGAAACGTATGATCGCCCGTTTTATACTGGGTATTGAGCGAATTAAACGTCTGGAAAATAGTATTCTTATTTTGAATGTAATTCGCCTGTAGGTCTAACGTGCCGGTAAATCCATCCTCAATAGCAGCAACCCGTCTGCTCTCGATGTGTACGATTTGTTGCGAGTAAACAAAGACAGGTATCAGGAATACTGAAATAAACAAACCAATAGCTGTACAGATCCTCAAATAAATAAGCATAAATCGCCAACCTTTCTGAACAGGATGATATTGTTTTTGATACACGTAAAGTATATCGACACAATATCTCAAATGCAAACTTCCGTTCAGGATTTCCCGGCAACTTTATGCATCATTTTTTCTCCTGCCTCTATCAATGCCCGCCAGTCATACTTAGGTTTTGTTCCCTTTTTGTGTTTTACCTTACCACGCAATGGATTTCGTTTTCGCTTTGTGGCTGCAACTTCCAAATCCGTAGAATTCAATGATTGTTCACGATCTGAAATACTGGCTCCATTTTTCTTCTGTCCATTGTTGCGATTAGATGATGTTGCACCGGCTGGTTTTGTTCTTTTATTTTTTCTTTTTCGGGAATTGTCAGAAACAATGGCCGGTGTTTGCGAATCAAATTTCGGATCGAATCCTGGATATGCGTGCACAGGGAATCGCGTTCCGATTAGTTTTTCTATACTATTAAAGTATTTTCTCTCCTGTGCAGCTACAAAAGTTACTGCATCGCCGGTCAGTTCCGCTCTTCCGGTTCTGCCAATTCGATGTATATAATCTTCTGCATATGCGGGAGTATCGTAATTGACAACATGCGATATGCCTTCAACATCGATACCGCGTGCGGCGATATCGGTTGCAACAAGTAGTTGATAACGTCCGTGCTTAAACGCAGCGAGCGCATTCTGCCGTTGTGACTGTGTACGGTCCGAATGTATTGCAGCAGCTTTAAATCCGCGCTGCGTTAATCGTTTACATATCTTGTCCGCACCGCGCCGCGTTCTTGAAAACACGAGCACACTTTTCATTGACTCTGACTTTACCATATGAGCAAGCAGATCGAGTTTTTGTTCCTGCGGTACTTTGAAGAAGTATTGAGTTATCGATTTCGCCGGATTAGTTTGTTTACCGATCCGTATAACTTCCGGACTATTCTGGATTGATGCCGTAAGTTTGCGTATTGACTCGGGCATAGTTGCCGAGAAAAGAAATGTCTGACGTTTTTGCGGAATATACGATATAATTTTTCGTACATCGTTAATAAATCCCATATCAAACATACGGTCAGCTTCATCAAGGACAAACACCTCTACGTTTGAAAGATCGATCGTTCTCCGGTTAAGATGATCCAGCAATCTTCCCGGAGTTGCAACAACAATATCAACACCGCGCCGAAGGCGACGCAACTGGTTATCCATACTGACACCGCCGTAAACCGATAGAGACGAGTAGTTTGTAAATCGTCCCACAGTAGAGATCGACTCTTCAACCTGTTGTGCAAGTTCGCGTGTAGGCGTAAGGATGAGTCCCCGGATCTTACCGCGTTTCTTCGATGTTTCATCGAATCGATGCAGCATCGGCAACACAAATGCCGCGGTTTTTCCGGTGCCGGTCTGTGCTAGACCGATAATGTCGCGACCCGAAAGTGCAACGGGAATCGTCTGTGTTTGAATAGGGGTTGGTTTAGAGAAACCGGTCGCACGGATTCCCCGTAATAATCGGTCGTTCAGACCGAGTTGTGAAAATAACATACATTACCTCATAATTATATAATAACGAGACACAACGTATCGTAAAAATAACCGGAAATGATTAGTGTGGAACAAACATCAGGGAGGATTATTAATTGAATCGTCCGCCGTTGCGTAGCCTGCACATCCTAACACGTTCATCATCGGATAACGGGTCTCAAAATTCCGCTTCCGAAATGACTGCTTCCGTCGGCGGTACTACTGTCTGTAGTGATGTTAATATACGGATAAATTGTGTGATATCCTAATGCTATATAGCCACGCTAATTTACTATCTGTTGAAAACGGTTGGTTTGGATGACCAGCTAGGTATACAAAATAATTATGTGACATAATCATTTTGTATGATAATTTTTCTTGCCTCTTCCTGAAATTCTTATAAATTATAATAACAGAGGGGGAAACGATAGAACTATCCGGAGGTGATAACAATGTATTCCAGAAGATCATTTTTACAACACGCAGCATGCACTGCCGGCGGTATGTGTTTTGGCGGATTTAATGCTCTGGCGTATGCATCGGTTGCCGCTGGAGGTTATGAAGCGTGGTACTATTCAAAACTCGACCGGAACGCCGTTCAATGCTCGTTATGTTTTCGTTCGTGCACAATACCGAACAAAGACCGTGGTTATTGCCGGGTCAGAGAAAATAACAACGGGACATTACATTCTCTCGTGTATGCACGTCCCGCAGCGCTGCAGCTCGATCCGATAGAAAAAGAGCCGATGTTCCATAACATACCCGGTTCACAGATTCTCTGTATGGGAACAGCAAGCTGTAATTTCAGATGCCAGTTCTGCCATAACTGGCACCTGACACAACGTACGCCGGAAGAACTGCGACGACGTGTGCAGCATTTATATCCCGAAGATGTCGTCGCAGCGGCGAAAGAGCGGGGTACGGGGATGTCATTTACCTACAATGAACCTACCATATTTTATGAGTTCATGTATGAGATGTCAAAACTCGCTCAAAATCAAGGACTCAATGTTATTTATCATACCAACGGCGGAATGCAGGAAACACCGCTCAGGAGATTACTCGAACATATGTCGGCCGTTACCGTAGATCTGAAAGGATTTACTGCGGACTATTATCAGGATGTGAGTTTCGGAGAGATGGAGCCGGTGCTCAACACACTGAAAACGATCAAGGAAGCGGGGAATTGGTTTGAAATAGTAAATCTTATTATCCCCACGTTGAACGACGATATGAACACTATTCGGGATATGTGTAAATGGATCGTCGACGAACTTGGCGATGATGTCCCTGTACACTTCACACGGTTTTCACCGGCTTACAAGATGACTCATTTAGAACCGACGCCGGTACGAACGCTCGAGAACGCACGGGATATCGCGCTTGATGAAGGTGTGAAGTTTGTGTACATCGGCAACGTACCCGGTCATAAAAACAACAGTACATTTTGCCCGGCTTGTGATGAGCGCAT
>PWXV01000025.1 GCA_003568415.1 Ignavibacteriales bacterium | reverse complement strand
CCGAAAGCCAACCACCGGGAAGATATACTCGGAACCGATAAAGAGATCGATATTCTTATATCCACCGATGTTCTATCTGAAGGGCAAAATCTCCAGGATTGTGGTTACCTCGTAAATTACGATTTGCACTGGAATCCGACGCGAATGGTTCAGCGTGCGGGACGTATCGACCGTATAGGAACAGATTTCAGCACACTCTGGATCTACAATATGTTTCCGGATGCTGGACTTGAGCGGCTGCTCGGTCTGGTTGAAAGTTTAAGCAGGAAGATATCCGATATTGACAAGGCGGGATTTCTTGATGCGAGTGTTCTTGGTGAGACCGTCCATCCGAAGAATTTCAATACACTCAAAAAAATACAGGATGAAGACGGTTCTGTTGTTGAGGAAGAAGAGCAATTTACAGAGCTTGCCAGCAATGAGTTTCTTTTACAGCAACTCAAGAATCTCCTGAATGCCGGCGGTAGAGAGATGCTGGATCAATTACCTGATGGTATTCACTCGGGACTAGAGCGGCATAATTACAGAGGAATGTTCTTTTACCTAAAAGGAAAATTCGGAGAAGACAAAATTGAACATCACTTCTGGAGATACTACGATCTTAATACCGGAGAGATAATCGATAACCGCTTTCACATTGTTAATATAATTACCTGTGACACGGATACTCCCCGTGTCATCGATCCTGAATGCAACGTTTTTGAGATACAGGAAAAAATCATTGAAGATATCTTAAGCACACAGGAGAACATCCAGGCGCTTGAATCCGCTCCCAAAACGATAGATCCTATGCAGCAAACGGTTTCATCAGTTTTGCAAGGAAGTATTCATTCACCAAAGGTAGATCGTAAAGAAGCTTTGCAGGCAATAAAATACTTGCAACATCCGCTACTGGGAACGCATATCAAAACACTTAAAAAGAGCTATAAGGAATATCAACAATCCCGTGACATCAGAATCCTACTGGACACGGTATTGGATTTGCAGAAAACGTATGGGAATTCCGAATTCTCTAGTCAAGCAACGGGCAAATCAATTTTAAAACGGGAAGATTTGCGTTTGATTTGTTATGAGTATGTGGTGTAAAACAAAAAACCCTTGCAAATCAACGATTTACAAGGGCCCCTGTACCGGAGGAGGGACTTGAACCCCCGACACGTGGATTATGATTCCACTGCTCTAACCACCTGAGCTACTCCGGCACTTCCAGAACACTAAATATACGCTTATATCCAAAGAAAATCAATATTTTACCGTTTGAAGTTGTCACGTAGTTTTACTATACTAATAAACTCTAAGCTCATAAGATATTAATGAATTGACCGAACATATGTCTGTAGCCACAAAACCGGAACGATGGGTGCTGAACCCGCCGAAAGTAAAAACACTGGATGAATCTTTCAGGCGGTGCAAGCATATTGCGCGGAAGCATTATGAGAATTTCCCGGTGGGATCGATCCTCATTCCGCGTCATCTGCAGCCGTTTGTATTTGCCGTGTATGCATTCGCCCGCACAGCAGATGATTTTGCCGATGAACCGGGATATTCCGATGCGGAACGTATTCTGTACCTCAATGAGTGGGAGGAGTTATTCCTTCGTTCGCTTGAGAGTCAGACGAGGCACCCGATCATGTGGGCTGTTGTGGAGACCATCCGTGCGAAGGACTTACCCGTTGACCTCTTCCTCGATCTGCTTTCCGCATTCAGACAGGATGTAACGGTCAAACGGTATAAAACATTTACCGATATAATGGATTACTGCCGCCGCTCGGCAAATCCAATCGGCCGGTTACTGCTGATGATATTCGGGTACAGGGATCCAAAGCTCTACCGGTATTCAGATTCGATCTGTTCGGCCTTGCAGCTTACCAATTTCTGGCAGGATGTATCGGTCGATATGCAAAAAAACAGAATCTATATACCTGATGAAGATATGCTTTCCTACGCGGTGAGTGAATCCGATCTCGCCCATACTATATGCAGCAAGAATCTTAAAGACCTTATTCGTTTTGAAGTACAGCGAACCGACGCGATGTTTAAGATGGGAAAACCATTATTGAACCACCTGCGGGGAAGATTCAAATATGAGATCAAATTTGTTTTGATAGGAGGAACGACGATATTACGAAAAATCGAAAAGAACGATTGCAATGTTATCAATAAACGGCCAAAGCTATCATACCGTGATACACCGTCATTCTTATATCAATTTCTGCTCACCTGATTACTATGTGAAAGTATGTCTACTGAAACAATTACAACAATAACGAAAAAAAGCAGATCAAGTTTTTACTACTCCTTTAATCTGCTTCCCAGGGAGCAGCGGGAGGCGATTTATACTGTCTACGCATTTTGTAAAAAGACCGACGACATTGTGGATGAGCATAACGGTAGTATTCACGAAAAGGAACGGCTGTTAACAAAGTGGCGGCAGGAATTTGAAAGATCTATTACCGGGGAATCGTCATCTTCATTGCTGAATAAATTAAGCCATACGGCCCAACAGTTTGAAATTCCGGTGGAACATTTCTCCGAGCTGATTCAGGGAGTTGAAATGGATTTAAATAAAAACCGGTATGCTACATTTAATGATCTATATACCTACTGTTATCGTGTTGCCTCAACGGTAGGTTTGATGTGCGCAGAAATATTCGGCTATACAAAAGAACATACAAAACAATACGCAATCGATCTCGGTATTGCATTACAGCTCACGAACATTATCCGGGATGTGAAATCCGACCTTACCCGCGATCGTATTTACATTCCGCAGGAAGATTTGCACCGGTTCGGGTATTCCGAAAAGGATTTAAGAAATAATGTTTACGATGACAGGTTTGTCGGATTAATGCGGTACGAAGCCGGGCGGGCACGGTCATACTATGAAAAAGCTAATGACAATCTTGCCCGTGAGGATGAGAAATATTTCTTTGCGGCTCGAATTATGGAGAAAATATATTATGCAATTCTGCAAAAGATCGAACGAAATAATTTTAACGTATTTGATAATAAAATCCGTTTGAGTCGGGCCCGTCAGTTGCTTATTGCAATTAATATCTGGTTCAGTCACAGGATACTTCCAGTTCGATGAAAAAGGTAGTCATTGTCGGCGGTGGTTTGAGCGGACTTGCCGCTGGCGTTAAACTCACAGGTGCCGGCTATGGGGTACAGATACTTGAGCAGGGTTCTCAAGCAGGTGGACGGACCTATTCCTTTCGTGAAAAACAATCCGGTAATATTCTCGATAACGGGCAGCATATTCTGCTTGATTGTTACAAGCATACTCTGCAATATGTTTCGACGATCGGAGCGAATAAACTGATTGCTTCCGATCCTGAGTTAAATCTTACCTTTGTTCATGCCGATTGGGGTACTGCACGAGTTCATATATCCCGGAAACTACCTCCACGTGCGGCATTGATTCGAGGATTATCGGGGTATTCTTTTCTCTCCTTTACCGACAGGATGCGATTACTCAAAGTCGGGCACAAGCTTTTCACTTCTGATGAAAATTATTATCGGGAAATCCGGAACCTGACTGTTGAGGAGTGGTTAAAAAAAACAAAACAGAGCGATAAAGTCAAAAGGTGCTTCTGGTATCCTCTCGCTATTGCCATTATGAATGAAGCACCGGATCGGGCATCGGCAGAGGTATTTGTTCGAACGATGAAACTGGGTGTTTTTGATGAACACGGACCGGCATCAATAATCACACCACTTCGGGGATTAAGTGATGTGTTTGTGAAACCGGCAGTTACCTATATATCCAAACATGGGGGTCGTGTTGATTGCAACAAACGGGTAACCGGTATGCATAATAACGGAGAGAGTATAAGTTCGGTAGTAATGCAAAATAATGCCGGGGTACAGGGTGATGCATTTATTATCACCGGACAACCGGTGCATATGCAGTCTTTTCTCAATGAGGCTGGAGTCGGATTCGGCAGTAATAGTGCAATCGATTATGTGCCGATCATAACGTGTAATATCTGGTTTGATAAAGAACCTGTGATGCCTGCACGGGTAGGTATGATCGATACAGCGTTTCATTGGGTATTTAAGAAAGAGCCCTCATTTACAGAGTCGGAAGGAGAGGGATATGTTTCGATGGTAATGAGCGGAGCGAGAAACCATGTCGGCATAGAGGGCGAGCAATTGATGAAAACAGCACTGGAGGAACTCCGTGCCTGTTTCCCGGATATACGGGATGCAAACGTAAAGTACTATAGAATAATAAAAGAACGGCGCGCTACGGTATCGATAACACCGGAAGTCCAGAAAAATCGTCCTGATGCTGAAACCAGGTTCAATAATCTTTTCATAGCGGGAGATTGGACGCAGACACAATTACCTGCAACGATAGAAGGGGCGATTATGAGCGGGTTTCGGGCAGCGGATCGTGTGATGGATAGTCTTTAGTAATTTATATGCAAAAATGCTTGAAAAAAAAATTACAAAATGATTATATGACAGAATAATTTTGTCATAAAATTAGTCTGTTTATAATTGTTATATCAACATATCCTCGGTAACTGCTCACCCGCCAGCATATCAACAACACGCTTCCCGCCTATGGAGGTCTTAAGCAGAACATACCCATGGTGCTCGTCAACTACTTCGCCGATGATTTTTGCATCTTTACCGAGAGGATTTTTATGCATTGCATCCACGATACCATTTGCTTCCCCGGATGGTACCACGGCCAGCAGCTTTCCCTCGTTCGCTACATAAAGCGGGTCGAGACCGAGAATTTCACACGCTGCCTTCACCGATTCGGGAACCGGGATCTCCGATTCGTGAAGCACAATGCCTTTGTTCGATGCTTTCGCAAGCTCGTTAAGCGAGCTTGACAAACCGCCGCGTGTGGGATCGCGCATCCAGTGAATGTTTTTGCTGACCTGCAGCATATCCTGCACGAGTGAATTAAGCGGTGCTGTATCGCTTGTAATTTCAGTCTCAAATTCCAATCCCTCGCGTATCGACATGATTGCTATACCGTGTTCACCTATCGGACCGTTAACAATTAACTTATCACCTGCCTGGACGCGCTGGTAAGATATCTCCACACCGTTTTCAATGATGCCGATGCCTGATGTGTTAATGAATATCTTATCGCCTTTACCCTTTTCCACTACTTTAGTATCGCCGGTAACGAGCAGCACGCCTGCCCGCGTGCAGGCATTCTTCATATCGTTGACAACGCGTTCGAGTTCCTCATACGGCATTCCCTCTTCGAGGATCATACCTGCACTGATGTACAGAGGTCGTGCACCGCCTACAGCCAGGTCGTTTACCGTGCCGTTTACTGCGACATCGCCGATACTACCGCCCGGGAAAAAAATTGGATTGACAACATACGAATCGGTTGTGAATGCTACCCGTGTGCCGTTTATATTCATCACCGCCTGATCGCCAAGCGGAGAGAGAAATTCGTTGGTGAATGCGGGGAGGAACATCTGTTCGATAAGTTCGGCAGAAAGTTTTCCACCGCTCCCGTGACCGAGGATTATTTTTTTAGAAGTTTTGTTCATTAGTTAATAATTTCCGTGTAACTCTGTGCGCTCCGTTTCTCCGTATTTATTAACCGGTACTTGTACGATACCGTCCGTAATTATAATACGCCGCGCACGCTCCTTCGGATGAGACCATCGTTGCACCGAGGGGAGTCATCGGTGTGCATTCTTTGCCGAACGCCGGACACTCGTGCGGTTTTTTCACTCCCTGTAGTATCAATCCGCTTATACACAACTCTGATTCTTTTGAATTAATACTCGAGATATCGGTAAATACTTTTTCGGCATCGTGTCCGGCAAATTCTTCTTTCAAACGATACCCGCTGTTCGGTACAACGCCAATACCGCGCCAGCTCCGGTCACCGATATCAAATACTTTAAATATTGTTTCTTTCGCGGGGATATTCCCTTCACGCGTTACTGCACGGGTATATTGGTTTTCAACTTCGTACCTGCCTTCTTCAAGCTGTCTGATAAGCATATAAATTCCCTGTAAGAGATCGAGCGGTTCGAAACCGGTAACCACCATCGGTACTTTATATTTTTCTGCCATTGGTTCATATTCACCGTATCCCATGACGGCACACACGTGTCCGGCAGCGATAAACCCTTGCACGATGTTAAACGGCGAGTCGAGGACCGCTTCCATTGCAGGGGGAACGAGAACGTGCGATACAAGAATAGAAAAATTTTTCAGACCGAGCTTCTTCGCCTGCCAGACTGCCATTGCATTTGCCGGTGCGGTCGTTTCAAAACCGACTGCAAAGAACACTACTTTTTTGTCGGGATTTTTTTGTGCAAGCTTCACGGCATCGAGCGGGGAGTACACAATACGCACATTGCCGCCGTCTGCTTTGACTGAGAACAGATCTTTTTCGGAGCCGGGTACACGAAGCATGTCACCGAACGAGGTAAATATAACATCCGGACGTGAGGCAATTGCAAGCGCTTTGTCGATCATCTCCAGCGGGGTTACGCAGACCGGACACCCGGGACCGTGAATGAGTGTGATTTTTTCCGGTAACAACTCATCTATACCGGTCTTGACGATCGTGTGTGTTTGTCCGCCGCACACTTCCATTATTGCCCACTTCTGTGTGGTGATCTCGTGTATTTTTTGCACCTGTTTTTTGATCAGGTCGGCATCGCGGTATTCGTCGATATATTTCATAGCTATTATCTTTTGTTAAATATTCGATTAAGGCAAAACCATTTTTGGCAAGACAATTTTATAATAAACAAAAATATAATTTAATAGTTTTGCCCAAAATAATTTTGCCATATTGAACGTTTCTTAATCAACATCTTCACCGCCGAGTTCATCGTCGACAGCACCGATTTGTTTGAGATAGGAGAGCGTTTCCATCGCTTCCTCTTCGTTCAGTTTGCTGATACCGAATCCGACGTGCACAACAGTGTAATCACCGACTTTGCAATCGGGTATATAGTCAAGGCAGACGGTCTTGACAACACCGCCGAAGTCCACCTTGCCCATCTTCAATCCGTTTTCTTCGAATGTTTCGGTTATTTTACCGGGGATACCTAAACACATATTATCGCTCCGTTATTATAGTTATTAACATAATTAATTTTGATCTTTGAAAATCTTGATTATCGTTCCCAGTTTCCATATTGCAATTCCTGTATCGGAACTGGAAACTGAAAACTCGAACCTGAAACCCGAAACTATAAAACCTTATGCATCGCAACTACCGCCTGTCCTAATGAAAGTCCTCCGTCATTTGGAGGCACCCGTGCATGGGTGTATACCTTCATTCCTTGTTTGGAAATATAATCTACTGTTTTATCGACCAGTAATGCATTTTGGAAAACACCGCCGCTTATTACAACATCATGTAAACCAGTATCTTTCTTTATTTTTTCCGATATATCCGTAATGATCATAGCTATGGTATTGTGGAATTTTCCGGAGATATCTGATACCGGTACATTGTTTTGAAGATCTTTCAATATATCTCTTACAATACCATTCCATTTGATCCTCCACGGTATCGATTTCGTATCAATTTCATAATTGTACCGGCCGGTTACTGTCTCATTGGCTATCATCTGAAATTCAATAGCTGCCTGGGCTTCGTAGTTTATGGATGCTCTTACATCACAGATTGCAGCGATTCCGTCAAACAATCTGCCGGCGGCAGAAGTAACGGGTGTGTTCAGTTTCTGTTGGATCATTTTTTCGATGACCGCCAAAGCGCTCTTGGTCTGTATCGACCGTACAAAGGGAATATCAACATTTTTATATTCGTTTCCAAACACTTGGTTCAATAGAGCAACACCGGTGCGCCAGGGTTCTTTGACCGCTTGTTCACCGCCGGGAAGCGGAAAGTACTCAAAATGTGCAATTCGTTTGAAATCTCCCATTGTTGTGATCATAAACTCACCGCCCCAGATATTCCCGTCAGTGCCATACCCTGTGCCGTCGAACGATACGCCGATTACCGCTTCATTGAGATCGTTCTCTGCCATACAACTTACAATATGTGCGTGATGGTGCTGCACCGGAATTTTTACGGGAATTTCACTTTCCAGCGCATACTTTGTGGAAAGATATTCAGGGTGCATATCGTATGCGAGAATTTCCGGAGTAATACTGAAGAGATTTTTAAAATGTTCGATGCCTTGGGTAAACGAACGAAGTGTTTCGTAATTTTCAAGATCACCGATGTGATGGCTGAAAAAAGCGAAATCATTTTTTATAAAACAAAATGTGTTTTTAAGGTGTCCGCCTGTTGCAAGCGTATTTTTTTGTGCGTGAATATTCAGTTTTACCGGATAGGGTACATATCCCCGTGATCGGCGGAGCATAGTGTGCCGTTTGTTCAGCACAGCGCCCACGCTGTCGTCACAGCGCATATGAATATCGCGGTTGTGCACGAGAAAATAATCCGCTATAGCTGCAAGCCGTTCAAATGCTTCATCATCTTTATAGGCAATCGGTTCTTCGCTTATGTTGCCGCTTGTCATAACCAGCGGAATAGCAACCTCACGCATAACTATGTGATGAAGCGGGGGGTAGGGAAGCATAACACCGATATAATTGTTGCCGGGAGCTACATCGCTGCATATCGGAGAGTTATCTTTTCTCCGGATAAGAACGATTGGATGATTGATTGATCGGATGAATGAAATCTCTTCCTGCGTGGGAGTACAAATTCGTTCCAGCCAGTTCCTATCCGGTATCATCACCGCAAACGGTTTTTCAATGCGGCGTTTGCGTTCGCGTAATTTCGATACCGCTTCATCGTTTGTTGCATCGCACGCGAGATGGTATCCGCCGAGACCTTTCAATGCAACGATGGATCCGGCTTTGATTAGTTGAGCCGTTCGATCAAGAATGTTATCCGATTGGATTTTATTTTGCTTGCTGTCACATAAGGTTAGTGAAGGTCCGCAAACAGGACAGGCATTAGGCTGGGCATGAAAGCGCCGGTTTTCCGGATCGTTATATTCACGTTCGCAATCTGTACACATCGGAAAGACCGACATGGTGGTGTTTGGCCTGTCATACGGGATATCCTGAATAATCGTGAAACGGGGACCGCAGTTCGTGCAGTTTATGAACGGATACCGGTACCGCCGATCAGCCGGATCGAAGAGTTCTTGCAGACAATCATCGCACACAGCGACATCAGGAGCAATGAGCGTAAACCGGTCTTCGCTGCCGTTGCTTGCCTGAATTGCAAAGTCGAGATATCCTTTGTAACTACTCTCTTTGGTTTCGATCTCGTCAATAAAAGCGAGAGGAGGGGATGCATGGGTAATTGAACGGATAAATGATTGCATAGATACATGATCGCCCTCAACTTCAATTTCTACTCCGTGTGCATTGTTACTTACCGTTCCTTTTAATCCGTATTGTTTGGCAAGACGGTAAACGAACGGTCTAAACCCGACTCCCTGAACTATTCCTCGCACTATGATTTTTCTTGCTTGCATCATTCTAAACAGTTTCGAGTTTTAAGTTTCCAGTTTACAGTTTGTAAAACGTTGTAGTAACCGGAAACCGGATATTATAACTCATTTCAACACCTGCGATTCCAGCCACGAGCACCATTCATCGATCCCATCACCGGTGGTGCAAGATGTTTTGAATACCTTCAATGACGGATTAATTTGCAGCGCATTATTTTCCAGCTCGTCTATGTTACAATTCAGATAGGGAACGAGATCGATCTTGTTGATGATCAACACCGATGAGTTCCGGAACATATTCGGATATTTGATCGGTTTGTCGTCACCCTCGGTTGTGCTGACGACCACGACTTTATGTGCCTCGCCCAGGTCGTAGTTTGACGGACAGACCAGATTACCGACGTTTTCTATGACGAGCAGTTGTGTCTTTTGCAGATCGACATTCTCCATTGCGTCTCGGACAAGGCGTGCTTCGAGATGGCAGCCGCCGTGTGTAACGATCTGAACCGCCGGAACATCCAGTGCAGAGATCCGCCGGGCATCGTTATCGGTTTGAACATCACCTTCAATAACAGAGAGATTTAGTTTTCCTTTTAAATGCTCGATTGTCCTTTCAAGTATGCTGGTTTTTCCCGAACCAGGGGAGCTCACAATGTTAATCGTAAAAACATTATTAGCTGTAAAGTCTTCACGGTTTTTTTGCGCAATTTGATCGTTCTTTTCGAGTACTTTCCGTTCAATGGTTATGACGCTCATGATTCCTCCTGTGGTGAATCGTCAATTTCAATTTCAGTTACCTGTAACTCAGTTCCCGATTTAATTTCAACGTTTGTATTGTTGCAATCCGGACATATAAAATACGGATCGTTTATTTCAAAATCTTTTCCGCACAACGGACAGTGTATAATAAGCGGTGTAAATTCCATCCGAAGTTGTGCATTTTCCAGGTGCGGTGTTTCCGATGCTATGACCTGAAAACCGAACTCCAGCGAGTCAGGTACAATGCCCGCCATTTTGCCGATTTTAACGGTGACGACCTGGACCGGCTGTGAATTTTCTTCCGGCAGATGCTGCAAAACGATATCGATAATATTTTGTGCGACGGACATTTCGTGCATAACAACTATGTCAGTTATTTATATTTTTATAGTTATGCAATAACTGAGCCAATTATGCCGGCTTGAAAAAACAGTTTTTTTGTGCAACTATGAGGGAAAATTGCAAATAAATTCTTATTTCTGCAAATATTATTCAGCAATTTCACTCTCACCCTCAAGAAGTTCAATAGCCTTGTCGACCGATTTGTGGTCGCCGACAAGGACGTATGTATCATGTGCCCTGATTTTTTCGGAAGGTGAGGGACTGGTAATGGTCTTTCCGTCACGCACGATTGCTATGATCGTAGCGTCGGTTCGCGCACGAAGATTCAACTCGCTGAGTGTTTGACCGATGTGTGGGTTGTCGTCGTCGACAAAATATTTTTCCGTTATACCCGCAGCAAGTATTTCAT